>NZ_CBCRZX010000009.1:53728-138348 GCF_965137155.1 Stackebrandtia soli | reverse complement strand
GTTTCGGCGGGGCGGCCGCGGCCGAGCGGACCGGCGCGGCCTCCTGCGGAGCGGCTGGAGCGGGCGGGGCCGGCGGCGGCGGCGCGGCGGGCGCGTTCGCGGTCGCGGGCGCCGAGATGGGGCCGACCTCGCACCTGACCTGCCACTTCCCGCCGAGGACCTCCGTGAGCGCTTCAGTGAAGACCGTCATCGCGGCGTCCTTCTTCAACGCACCCGCGTGGAACGCGTGCTTGAACGACAGCACCAAAGTGGAACCGTCGACCTCGGCGACCTGCGCCTCCATCAGGAACGCGCCGACGGTGCGCTTACGGTTCTTCGTCGCCTGTTTGATCTGCTCCCATTTGGCGCGGATCTGGCTGACCTCGGGCGACGTCGCCTCCGACGACACGACGGGAGCGGCGGCGACGGGAGCGGCGGATGGCACCGATCGCTCGGGGGACGCGGCGGGCGTCGACGGGGCCGTCGGTGTCGGCCATCCGGTGTCGACCGGCGGAGCGGAAGCGGGTGGTGGCGCGGCGGGCTCGGCCGCCACGGGAGCGGCGGGCGCGGCCGTTGTGGACGCCGGTGGTGTCACGGGCGCGGCCACCGGCGGCGCCACTGCGGCGACCGGCGGAGCGACGACCGCCGGCGCGGCTTGCCCGGCCCACGCCCCGGCCGCCCGCTGCTCGACCTGTTCGAGGCGTTGCAGCAGGCCCGCCGCAGAACCGTCCACGGCGGGCAGGATCGCCTTGGCGCACGCCAACTCCAGCAACAGACGGGGCGCGGTCGTCCCGCGCATCGCCGACAGTGCCTCGTGCGTGATCTCGGCCATCCGGGACAGGGTGGCCGTGCCCATGCGGATCGCCTGGCCCGTCATGCGTTCCAACTGTTCGGAAGGGACGTCGATGAGGCCCTGCCCGGCGGCGTCCGGCACCTGGTTGAGAACGATCAGGTCGCGCAGGCGCTCCAACAGGTCACCCGCGAAACGACGTGGGTCGTGCCCGGCGGCGATCACGCGGTCGACGCACGCCATCGCGGCCGAGCCGTCCATCGCGGCGAGCGCGTCGCACATGTCGTCGAGGAGCCCGGCGTCCGTCACGCCGAGGAGCGCGACGGTGCGCTCGTATGTGACGCCCTCGGGCCCGGCCCCGGCGATCAGCTGGTCGAGGACGGACAGGGTGTCACGGGCGGACCCGCCGCCCGCGCGGATGACGAGCGGGTACACGAGCGGATCGACCGTGACGCCCTCGGACTCGCACAGGCGCTCGCAGAGTCCGCGCATTGCGGCGGGGGGAACGAGGCGGAACGGGTAGTGGTGGGTGCGGGACCGGATGGTCGGGAGGACTTTGTCGGGTTCGGTGGTGGCGAACACGAAGACGACGTACTCGGGAGGTTCCTCGACGAGTTTCAGCAGGGCGTTGAACCCGGCCGAGGAGACCATGTGCGCCTCGTCGATCACGTAGACCTTGAACCGGGAGTTGACGGGCGCGAACACGGCGCGTTCACGTAGTTCGCGGGCGTCGTCGACGCCGCCGTGGGAGGCGGCGTCGATCTCGATGACGTCGATCGACCCGCCACCGCCCGCCGACAGCGCGACGCAGGAGGAGCAGGTGCCGCAGGGCTTGGACGTCGGCCCGTTGACGCAGTTGAGCGATCGGGCCAGGATGCGGGCGCTGGACGTCTTTCCGCACCCGCGCGGACCGGAGAACAGGTACGCGTGATTGAGACGTCCGTTGTCGATGGCCGAGATCAACGGGGTTGTCACGTGTTCTTGGCCGATGACCTCCGCGAAGGTCTGTGGGCGGTACTTGCGGTACAGCGCCAACGACATCAGCTTCACCTCCTCGCTGCGGGATCGATCATAGGGACGGGTTGTGACAGTTCGTGGTGGCGTTCATCGCCCGGCGGCGATGTCGGTCCGGTGCTGGGCGCCGTCGAGGGTGACGCCGTCGACGAGCGCGTACGCGCGGCGGCGGGCGTCGGTGAGGTCGGTGCCGTGTGCGGTGCAGGCGAGGACGCGTCCGCCCGCGGAGACGAGGGTGCCGTCGGCGTCGAGGGCGGTCCCCGCGTGGAGGACGCCGTCGACGTCGGCGCCGGTGATGGGTCGCCCAGTGAGCGGTTTGTCGGGGTAGCCCTCGGACGCGACGACGACGGTGACGGCGGCGCCGTCGTGCCAGTCGAGGGCTGGCTGGTCGGCGAGGCTACCGGTCGCGGCGGCGTACAGCAAGCCGCCGAGCGGGGTCTTGAGCAGGCTCAGGACGGCTTGGATCTCGGGGTCGCCGAAGCGGCAGTTGAACTCGATGACCTTGACGCCGTCCTCGGTCAGGATCAGACCACAGTAGAGGACGCCGACGAATGGGGAGCCGAGCTCGGCGAGTTCGGCGAGCGTCGGTTCGGCGACGGTGGCCATGACGTCGGCGACGAGCCCGTCGGGCGCCCACGTCAGGGGCGTGTAGGCGCCCATGCCCCCGGTGTTGGGCCCTTCGTCGTTGTCGCGGAGGCGTTTGAAGTCCTGCGCGGGGAGCATGGGGACGGCGGTGCGGCCGTCGGTGACGACGAACAGCGAGACCTCGGGGCCGTCGAGGTGTTCCTCGATGACGACGGTTCCGCATTCCGCGGCGTGGGTGAGCGCGGCGGATCGGTCGGTCGTGACGACGACGCCCTTGCCGGCGGCGAGGCCGTCGGCTTTGACGACGTACGGAGCGCCGAACTCGTCGAGGGCGGCTGCCGCGTCGGCGACGTTGTCGCAGTAGTGGGCGCGTGCGGTCGGGACTCCGGCGGCGGACATGACGCGTTTGGCGAACGCCTTCGAGCCTTCGATGGCGGCGGCGTCGCGGCCGGGGCCGAAGCAGGGGATGCCCGCGGCGCGGACGGCGTCGGCCACTCCGGCGACTAGGGGCGCCTCGGGGCCGACGNCGNCNAGGTCGGCGCGCTCGGCGACGGCGAGCGCGGTGACGGCGGCGGGGTCGGTCGCGTCGACGGGTTCGAGGCGGGCGACGGCGGACATTCCCGGGTTTCCGGGGGCGCAGATGAGTTCGTCGACGGACGGATCTTGGGCGAGGGAGCGCGCGAGCGCGTGTTCGCGGCCGCCCGTCCCGATGAGAAGGACTCGCACGCTGATCGAGTCTAGAGGTGTCGAGTTTTCCCAGCCCGTGCGAGGCGCCGGGCCGCGAGGTGGGGGCTGTGAGGGCATGAAAAAACCTCTCACGCACCCGACAGAGCTCGCTTATCCTTGCTGCCTTCCGGCCCTGGGGAGGTTCACGAGGTGACGCCGCGTGAGAGGCCCGCCCAGCCTACCTCAGGGTCGGCCGGGCCTCGTTCGGCCCCGTCGGGTGCGGCGGAACCGGGGAAGGCTGAAGTCGGTTTCAGCCCTCTTTAGCGTGGCTTCAGCACCTCAGGAGTACCGTCCGACCTGGGGAGGAGGCCGGAGGCCCCCGAGAGTGCCCACAAGGGATTGGAGAGTGGTATCGGCCAGTGGCGACCGACCCACGTCACCACCGCGATCGCCGTGGAGTTCCGCCGTCGGGCGGCGCGTTTCGCCACCCTCGAGCCAGTGGACGGGACATGTAGACTTCCTACTTATGAAGGCTGACACGCTGCGCGGACACCTCGATGCGATGCTGCTCGCCGTGCTCAAGAGCGAACCCCTGCACGGTTACGCGATCATCGAAGCGCTCAAGGACCGCAGCGGCGGGGAACTCGACGTGCCGACCGGCACCGTCTATCCGGCCCTGCGCCGTCTGGAACGGGCCGGGTTCCTGAGCAGTTCGTGGAGCAACGTGGGCGGGCGCGAACGACGCACCTACGCGTTGACGAAGAGCGGAGTCGCCGAACTCGCGGCGCGGCGCGACCAGTGGCGGCAGACGGCGGCGACGATCACGGCGGTCCTCGGAACCCGCTGACGGCTCAGCGGCCACCGAACGCCGGGACGGGGCTCGCCCGCACCCAGTCGGTCGTCTCGTCGAGGCGGCGGGCCGAGCGCAGACAGCCGATGACGAGCCACAGCGTGTACATCGACGCGGCCGGCCCGATGAGGCCCTGCACCAACCCGGACGGCGTCGCCACCGCGATCACGTCCCCGCCGAACAGGAGCGACAACGCCGCCCCGGCGACCGCGAAGACGACGAGCTTCACGAGGATCCCCCAAGCGACGAACCGCACACCCCACGCGCGCAACGGCACCCATCGGGTCCCCATCCCGAACAGGACGAGCAGAGCCGCCGCGACCACGCTCAACGACCATCCCCCGATGTCGACGGCGCGCGCCAGGAGGAACGTCCCCTCGGGAGGCATGCGGTCCAATGTGGTGTTCGACCACATGATCCGGTACACGATCTCGCCGACCGGCCCCGTCACGGCCAGAAACCCCAGCGTGAAACGAGCCCTACGCGCGGTCAACTCCTCCTGGTAACCCGCGGCGACCGCACGAACATCACCGAACTCGGCGACGGCCCGCGTCCTCGCCTCGACCGGTGACAATCCCTCGTCCCCGAGGGCGTCGGCCGTATCGCACAGACCGTGCCGGACCTCGCGCAGCATGTCCGCCTTCGCGCGGCGCGGCCCGACGAGCAACCGGCCGAGCCGGTCCACGTGCGCGGTGATCGGATCGACGTCGGTTGACACGAATGACGCTCCTGGAGCGGACGGCCACGCCGGGCGCGGCGGTGAACGGGATCACCTCATAGATATCAGCGCCACGACTCGTGGAGCATCGGGGAACTCCCGGATAAAACACGTAAGAGTCCGGCCGCCCACGAACGCCGCACGCACGAAGAACGGCCATCCACGGAATGTGGATGACCGCTTCGAAGCGTGAGCGCTTAGGCCGCCGGGCCACCGGAGAGGTTGGTGCCGAGGCCGGGGGTGTTGCCGACGGCGTCGTCGCCGTACTCGATGGTCTCGAAGACGCCGTCGCCGTCGGTGTCGGTGAGGATCGAGTCGGGGTTGCCGTCTTCGTCGGCGTCGGTGACGAGGGTGTCGACGAGTCCGTCGGCGTTGGTGTCGGCGGCGAAGGTGTCGAATTCGCCGTCTCCGTCGACGTCGGTGGCGACCGCGTCGACGATTCCGTCGGCGTTGGTGTCTTCGAGGACCTGGTCGACGTCCCCGTCGCCGTCGAGGTCGCTTTCGATGAGGTCGATGTATCCGTCGCCGTCGGTGTCGGTGAGTTCGGAGTCAAGGACGCCGTCGCCGTCGGAGTCGGCGTAGATCTCGGCCACGCCGTCGCCGTCGGTGTCGGTGACGATCGCGTCGGCGTTTCCGTCGTGGTCGGTGTCGACGAGGGTGTCGTCACCGGCCGACATCGTCGCGTCGTCGATGCCATCACCATTCAGGTCGTACGTCGTGTCGTCGTCGTACGTGGTGTCGGTCGGGTCGTCGAAATCGCTCACTGTCATTCTCCCTTTGTGAGTTGCCCTCGTTGTTGTCTGACACCGACATTACGGCCCCCGATGTAGGCGCAACTCCCCAAAGCGTGCCACCTCCGACGGCCCCGACGAACGCGTCCGCGCCCGCCGCGACAGAGGTGGCGCGATACTCGACGGGTGAGTGATCATGAGGAACGCCCCGTCGGTCTGTTGAAGGCGACCATGAGTCCGTCGACGCTGCGGGACACCGGCACGACCCCGGACTACCGCTTCTCGCTCGCCAACGAGCGGACGTTCCTCGCCTGGTTGCGAACGGGCCTCGCGCTCACCGGCGGCGGGCTCGCCGTCGCGCAGTTCCTACCGCCGTTCCGCGTCGACCACCTACGGGAACTCATCGCCGGCGTGCTGATGGCGCTCGGCGCGGCCTGCGCGCTCCGCGCGATCGTGCACTGGGCCGCGTGCGAACGCGCGATGCGGCTCGGGCGGGACCTGCCGTCGTCCCGATTCCCGACGATCCTGGCGATCCTCGTCTTCATCGGCGCGATCATCCTGATCGGCGCGGTCGCGTTCGGACTGTTCTCGCCATGACGGGCCGACGCGACCCCGGTGCGCAGCCCGAACGCACCCGCCTCGCCTGGCGGCGCACGATCCTCGCCGCGACGGTCCTCCTCGTCCTACTGGTCCGGTTCGTCGTCGACGACGGCGTCGACGCGACGGCGGCGGTCCTGATCGGCGGGTCGGGTCTCGTGTGGGTGGCGCTCCTGACGGGCGCGCAACATCGCATTAGGACACTCGCATCCGCTCGGCCTCAGGCGATGTCGTCGCCGTGGCCGCTCGCGGCCACGATCGCCGTCATGACTCTGGCGGCGCTGTCGGCCGCGACCCTGGTCTAGCAGGACGAGCCCCCGATCCGCGTCCTCGCCGAGCGGCCCTCGATGCCGTACGGGGCCGGCGAAACCTTCAGAAGGTGTCGGGGAGCACCAGGACTCGGGGTGCGGTGTAGTCGAGCATCGCCGAGGCGACGCCTTCCCGACCGACGCCGCTCGCCTTGTTGCCTCCGTATGGCATCTGATCTGCGCGAACACTCGGGACGTCGCCGATGACGACGCCGCCGACGTCGAGCGTGCGATGCGCGCGAGCCGCGACGTCCCACCGCCGCGTGAACACGCCCGCCTGAAGACCGAACCGGGACCGGTTGATCGCGGCGAAGCCCTCGTCCAGGTCGCGGTAGGTGTCGACGATCAACACCGGGCCGAAGACCTCCTCGGTCGCCAGCTTGACCGACGGATCGACACCGGACACGACCGTCGGCGCAACCGTCGTACCGCTCCGAGTACCACCACAGTGGATGACGGCACCGTGGTCCGTCGCCTCCGCGAGCCACGACTCGATCCTGCGGGCGGCGTCCTCGTTGATGACGGGCCCGACCTGACACCGATCGTCACGAGGGTCCCCGACGACGAGCCCCGCCACACGTTCGGCGAGCATCGGCAGGAACTCCCCCGCGACCTCCTCCGGGACGAGCACCCGCTGCACCGCGATGCAGCTCTGACCGCCCTGGTAGTTGCCGAACAGCGCGATGCGATCGGCGGCATGGCCGAGATCGTCGTAATCGGGGGCGATCAGCGCGGCGGCGTTGCCGCCGAGTTCCAGGATCACCTGCTTGCGCGGCACTGAGTCCTTTATGGACCACCCGACGGTCTCGGAGCCCGTGAACGACACGATCGGCAGGCGCTCATCGGCGACCACCGCGCTCATCTCGTCGTTCGGCACCGGCAGCACCGACACGGCCCCGTCCGGAAGCCCGACGTCGGACAGGATCTCGCCGAGCAACAGCGCCGACAGCGGCGTCGCCGGAGCGGGCTTGACGATGATCGGCGCGCCGACCGCGAGCGCGGGCGCGACCTTGTGCGCGACGAGGTTGAGCGGGAAGTTGAACGGGGTGATGCCGAGGACGGGCCCGATCGGGAAGCGGCGCACGAGGGCGGCCATCCCGGTGGCGGCGGCGTTGGTGTCGAGGCGTTGCAGTTCGCCGCCGAAACGGCGGGCCTCCTCGGCGGCGAAGCCGAAGGTCGCGACGGCGCGGCCGACTTCGGCGCGGGCCCACTGGACGGGTTTGCCGGACTCGGCGGTGATGACGGACGCGATCCGCTCGGCGTCGGCGGCGATGGCGTCGCTGGCCGCCCGGCAGGCGTCCGCGCGGACCTGGGCGGGGGCCGCCGCGAAGTGTTCGGCGGCGTCGCGGGCGGCCGCGATCGCGCGTTCGCGCTGGTCGGGGGTGGCGTGGCTGTAGGTACCGACGACTTCCCCGTCGTAGGGGTGGCGCACCTCGATGGGCGTCGTGCCGGTCTCCGGTTGTCCCGCGATCCAGAATGGCGTCACCGTCATGGGCGTCAGCTTACGAGAGCCGTATCGGTGGTTGGGCCGGTGTGCGGCGACCTCGCTCCGGCAGGTTTCCGCCCGATCATCCACCGCACCGACACGAACGGGCGACGACCGGAGCGCTCGACGCGCCCGATAATCATCCGGTGAGCACAGTTCCCAATGGACAATTCGACGCCCCGAGCACCGGCCCCATCACTGCGGCGCCCGACGCGCGGAGCTATACGCTGGCGCGCCCGCCGAGTGGCTTCCTCAGCCCGATACTCGGTTTGGCCGGGGTGTTGACCTGCTCGGTCGCGATGCTGCTGCCACCCCTGGCCGTCAGGTTCGAGGGCGAGGGACAGCTGCTGTACGGGCCGATGTTGCTCGACGCCCTCGGCTTGGACGAGGATCACAACCAGTTCGCGGTCGGCCCCGTTCTGATCGCGCTGGTCGTGGCGGTGGCGACCGCCGTCGTGGCCCATGGTCGCCTGCGGGTCGGCGCGCAGTTCGCGGCCGTGGCGCTCGTCGTGCTCGGGGTCGTCGAAGTCCTCGCGCCCATCACGACCTTGAAGGAGAGTCTGGCGCTGTTCATCGAGAGCATGGCCGATGTCGACGGTGAGCGAGTGGAGGACCCCGTGATCGACCACGGGTCCCAGATCCAGACGGCGGTCGTGGGTTATGCGTTGTTGCTGCTCGGCGCGCTGACGGTGCGGACGCCGCGTCGTCCGCGGCCGGTCGCGGAGGACGAGCACGGTCTGACGGTGTCCGCCGACGATTCGATCGAGTCCTGACGCTCGGCATTCGACGAGTGGCTCACCGTCGGCGAATCCCTCGGCGAGGGCGGGCCCCGTCACACCTGCCCGCTCTCGATGTGCGCGCAACCGCCATCATGGGGACATGACGGATCAAACACCACCCCCCGCACAGCAACCCGACCCCGCCGCGCAACACGCGGCCGCTCAAGCCGCCGCCGCGCAGCACGCGCACGCCCAGCAGCAGGCCGCTCACGCGCACGCGACGCAGCAGCACGCCGCCTACACCGGTCAGCACCCGCAGCAGTACGGGCAGCAGGCGTACCCGGCGGCGCCGGCGGGGCCGACCCTGTTCGACAACCTCGGCGTGAGCGTCGTGACCTTCTCGCTGGCGGCGAGCGCGCTGCTGGTGCTGTTCATCAGTCAGCTGCTCGGTCGCGCCGGCAAGGACGGCTCGGACTTCAGCTTCGACGTCAGCCCGCTCAGCGCGACGATCGCGGTGCTCGTGTTGACGGCGCTGGTCCTGTTCACGGACAAGGCGACCCTGGCGTTGCGCGCGATCCTGCTCGGTGTGGGCGTGCTCGTCGTGGGCAACATCTTCGCGGGTCTGATCGCGGACAGCAACGCGGCGGCGACGTACATCATCGCGGCGGTTCTCTACGTGGCGGGCATCGGTCTGTTGACGGCGGCGGGCCTGCTGCCGAAGCCGACCGACGCGCCTAAGCCGGCCCCGGTCGCGACGCAGGCCCAGCCGCAGCAGACCTGGCAGCAGCCTCAGCAGTAGGGCCGTCGTCGGGCAGTGTGTAGACGCGCACGTTGATCGAGGTGCGTTGCTGCAACGCGGCCCGCAGGGCCCTGTGCAGACCATCTTCGAGGTACAACTTGCCGCGCCACGAGACGACGTGCGGGAACAGGTCACCGAAGAACGTCGAGTCCTCGGCGAGAAGGCGGTCCAACTCCAGGACGCGCTTGGTCGTGACGAGTTGGTCGAGCCGCACGGACCGTGGCGGGACGGCCGCCCATTCCTTGAGCGTCAACTGATGCTCAGGGTAGGGGCGTCCGTCCCGCACCTCTTTGAAGATCACTCGTCCCCCTGATTGTTCGATTACGCCACGGTGCGATCGACCGACGTGGCGGCGATCGCGTTCGTCACTTCCTGCGGTGGGGTTTGATGCCCCAGTTCCCCGACCATAGGCCGCCGGGTGGCAGGTTGACGAGGCCCTCACCCGTCTTGAGCGCGTTCGGCGGGCAGCTCAGCGGTTCGATCGCGATCGAGCGTCGACGCCGGGCGACCTCCAAGGTATCGCCGGTGTACACCTGTGCCCAACCGAAGGATTCGTCCATCCAGACGTCGACGCCCCAGCCGTCGCCGTCGGTGAGGCGGACGGCGGCCACACCGGCGCCGTCGCGTTGAAAGTCCGTGAAGGTCGTGTCGAGCACGGTGTCGCCGATCGGGCGGGCCTCCGTGAAGTCGGCGTCCGAGTGGCCTTTCGGAAGCCGCCGTTCGTCGGTGGTCAGGGCGGTCTTGGCTCCGATGGCCAGGCTCCACCGGGGCAGGTCGCCGTGCGGGAGGCGGATGTACGGGTGCACGCCGAGCCCGAACGGGCACGGGGCCTCCCCGACGTTGCTGACGTAGTGCGCGGCGCGCAGACCCCACGGCCCGACCGACCATCGGGTCCGCAGGACGAGGGGGAACGGGTAGCCGGGCTGCGCCGGGAGCTCGCATTCGAGGCTGACCGAGGACGACTCGACCTCGACGGCGCGCCAGCGGAGCCAGCCGACGAGGCCGTGCATCGCGGTGCGGGTGTCGGGTTCGTTCAACGGCAGTTGATACGTCCGTCCGTCGAATGTGTATCGACCGTCGGCCAGGCGACCGGGCCAGGGCGCGAGGATGTGTCCGGCCCAGCCGGGCGCGATCTCGTCCTCGGCGTACCCGTCGACGTACGATTGACCATCCACAGTGAATGATCGTAGGCCGCCGCCGACTCCGACGATCACGGCTTCCCTGCCGCCGTAACCGATGCTCCACTGTTCCCCAGACAACGCCATTACGCGATACTCCGCACGCTCGGTGCCGCGCCGCCCAACGTCATCCGGGCCGGCCGACACGCCATTTGAACATCATCCATCGCACTCGCGAAACGACCACGGCTCGCCGTCGACGCGCCGTCGAACTACCCGCCGGTCCGCCGACCACGATCGTGCCGTGGACGAACGCCGAACCTGCCACGCGAGAGAACCGAACCAGCCCTAACGATAGCCCGAAGCAGGTCCGGTGGGGGAGAGCAGACCTGCCCCCTCCGACAATCCACAAAAGACCGCTCACGGCGAGAGTCGCTCCAGTTCCCATTGACCGGATTGCTTGCGGGCGTAGCGAAGCCGATCATGCAGGCGGTTCGCCCGTCCCTGCCAGAACTCGACGGCGGTCGGAGTCACCAGGTAGCCGCCCCAATGTGGTGGTGGTGGCACCTGTCCACCGGCGAAACGACGGTCCGCGTCGGCGTAGGCGACGTCGAGATCATCTCGTGACCCGATCGGCCGAGACTGACGGCTCGCCCACGCCGCGAGTTGCGCCCCGCGCGGCCGGCGCGCGAAATACCGTTCGGTGCGCGCGCGGTCGACCTTCTCGGCCGTCCCGGTGACGATCACCTGCCGGTGCAGCCGGTACCAACCGAACAACAACGACACGTGCGGGTTGCGCGCCAGCTGGAGACCCTTGGCGGATTCGTAGTTGGTGTAGAACTCGAAGCCCGACTCCTCGAAGCCCTTCAGCAGGACGGTGCGCTGGTGTGGGGCGCCGTCCGTGTCGACCGTCGCGAGGACCATCGCGTTCGGCTCGGGGATGCCGCCGCGCACCGACTCGTCGAACCACCGGCGGAACTGCGCCATCGGATCCGGTTCCAGCGTCATCTCTTCAAAGGCGGGACCCTCGTAGTCGCGGCGGAGCCGCCACGGGTCGAACGCGCTGTCACTGCCACTCACCCCCACAGCCTGCCATCGCGGTCACCCCTTCGCGCACCGATCCGCGCCCCTCCCGCAAAGCCTCCCCGACCCGGCCGGGTCGGGAGATCATGACGGGAACGGTCGACGTCCGACGACGATGACCGTTCCCCGCGCGTTCCTGCGCGGTTGCGGCCTGTCTCACACCGAACGGGCACCGCGCCGCGCCTCGCGTACGGGCAAGATGGTCGACACGACTTGTCACACCGACGCGCACCAGCGGCGGCCAACGCGACGATCACCAGGAGAGTCCACGATGTCTGACTTCACGCCGGGCCTCGAAGGCGTGATCGCCTTCGAAACCGAGATCGCCGAACCCGACCGCGCAGGCGACGCGCTGCGGTATCGCGGCGTCGACATCGAGGACCTCATCGACAGCGTCACCTACGGGCACGTCTGGGGGCTTCTCGTCGACGGGAAGTTCGGCCCCGGCCTGCCGCCTGCGGAGCCGTTCCCCGTCCCCGTCCACACTGGAGACATCCGCGTCGACGTGCAGAGCGCCGTCGCGATGCTCGCCCCCTACTGGGGCCTCGGCCAGCTGCACGACATCAGCGACGAGCAGGCCCGCGCCGACCTCGCCCGCGTGTCCGTCACCGCGTTGTCCTATGTGGCCCAATCGGCGCGGGGCGTGGGTCTGCCCGCCGTCCCACAGAAGGAGATCGACAAGTCGTCCACCATCGCGGAGCGATTCATGCGCCGCTGGCGCGGTAACCCGGATCCGCGACACGTCCAGGCCGTCGACGCCTACTTCATCTCCGCCGCCGAGCACGGCATGAACGCCTCGACGTTCACCTCCCGTGTCGTCGCGTCGACGGGCGCCGACGTCGCCGCGTGCATCTCCGCCGGAATCGGCGCGCTGTCCGGTCCCCTCCACGGCGGGGCGCCGTCGCGCGTCCTGCACTCCCTCAACGAGGTCGAACAGGCGGACGACGCCGACGCGTACGTGCGCGGCGTCCTCGACCGTGGGGAGCGCCTCATGGGCTTCGGGCATCGCGTCTACCGCGCCGAGGACCCGCGCGCGCGGCTCCTGCGGCGCACCGCCCGGCAGCTCGACGCGCCCCGGTACGAGGCCGCGATCGAGCTGGAACGCGCGGCGCTGGCGGCCTTGGCCGAGCGGAAACCCGATCGGGTCCTATCGACGAACGTCGAGTTCTGGTCGGCGGTGGTGCTCGACTTCGCGGAGGTCCCCGCCGACATGTTCACGGCGATGTTCACCTGTGCCCGAGTCGCCGGGTGGAGCGCGCACATCCTCGAACAGAAACGGCTCGGACGGATCGTGCGCCCGTCCGCCGCCTACATCGGTCCCCCGCCGCGCAAACCGGAGACGGTCGAGGGCTGGTCGTCGGTCGTTCGGTGACCAACGGCACGCCGCGTCCATGAACAGCCGAAACACTACCGACATCGTGCCGTTTCATTGATATCGACTGGTATCCGGTTGACGTTGCCTTCTAGGATCGCAAGCCAGGTCGTGTCGCGGAACGGCGCGACCGGGAACGTTGCCCGGCGTCCAATGCCTGGCCGCGTCGACGAGTTCCACGAATCCCCGGGAGGGCACCCTCATGAATCTCCGCAAAGCCGGCCGGCTGGCCGCGTCCGTCGCGATCGCCGCAGGTCTGACGCTCGGCGCCGCCGCGTGCAACGACGACCCCACCAGCGACAACGGTGACAAGGACAACACCACGACGCCGCTCGACCCGCAGGCCGCCGTCGCCGCCGGTTTCGAGAACCTGCAGAGCAAGACCTACTCGATGACGATGACCGCGGGCGACGTGATGTCCGGGACCTTCGACGTCGACATGGCGAACACCGCCATGCAGGGCACCATGACGATGGACGCGGGCGCGACCGACCCGAGCATGGCCGGCATGGGCGAGATGTCGTTCGAGATGATCTCGATCGACAAGGACGTCTGGATCAAGCTCACGGGCGAGGCGTTCGAGGCCGTCGAGGGCATGACCGACTCGTGGCTGCACACCACCGCCGAGAGCGAGGACATGGCGGACATGGCCGAGATGGACATGACCAAGATGACGCAGCAGATGATGGACTCCTTGAAGGACGTCAAGGAGACCGGCGACAACACCTACACGGGCACCGTCGACCCCGCCGCCATGGACGACACCCTCGGCAGCGACGTCGAATCCGACGCCCCGATCGAGGTCACGGTCAAGCTGAACGACGACGGTCTGCTCGAGTCGTTCTCGACGACCCTCCCGAAGGCCATGGAAGGCAAGGACCTGCCGCTGGAGGTCTCCTTCAGCAACTACGGCAAGGCCATGGAGATCGCGGCCCCGCCGGCCGACCAGGTCAAGGAACTCTCCGAACTGCTCGGTGGCGGCACCTTCTAGTCACACCACCGACGCCGCCCGGTTCGCCGGACGCGTGTCGGTCACCACAGGCACCCCCGATGGCCCCGCATCATGTGATGCGGGGCCATCGGCTTTCGCCGTCGACGGCGTGCGAAGATCGTCCGGTCGGCAGCGCCGCCGCGACCCCTTCATCGACATCCACGCCAAAGGAGAGTCCGCGGTGGCTGATATCCGCATACCCGCCGAACTGTTGCCCGCCGACGGCCGTTTCGGCTGCGGCCCGAGCAAGGTGCCGTCGGCCGCAGTGTCGGCCTTGACGGCCGCGGGCGCGTCGTTTCTCGGCACCTCGCACCGACAGGCCCCCGTCAAAGACCAGGTGGGGCGGCTCCGTGCGGGGCTGGCGGACCTGTTCTCGCTGCCCGACGGCTACGAGGTGATCCTCGGCAACGGTGGCACGACGGCGTTCTGGGAGTGCGCCGTCTTCGGCCTGCTCGACGGGTCGACCCAGTTGGCGAGCTTCGGCGAATTCGGTTCGAAGTTCGCGGCGTCGGTCGCCGCCGCTCCGTTCCTTCCGGAACCGACCGTCGTGAAGGCGCCTCCGGGTGAGGCGGCCCTCCTGTACGCCGCGACCGGGACCGACGCCTACGCCACGGTCCACAACGAGACGTCGACGGGTGTCGCCGTGTCGGTGGAGCGGGTCGGGGACGGTCTGATGTTGCACGACGCGACGTCCGCCGCCGGTGGGCTCCCGGTCGACCTGACACAGACCGACGTCTACTACTTCGCGCCGCAGAAGGGCCTCGCGTCCGACGGCGGCCTGTGGATCGCGATCATGTCGCCCGCCGCGTTGGAGCGCGTGGAGCGGGTGAAGGCGTCGGGGCGGTACATTCCGACGTTCCTCGACCTGTCGACGGCGGTCGACAACTCTCGCAAAAACCAGACGTACAACACGCCCTCGCTCGCGACGGTGTTCCTGGCCGCCGAGCAGGTCGACGCGATGAACGCGGCGGGCGGGTTGTCGGCGGCGGTCGACCGCTGCACCGACAGCGCGTCGCGGTTGTACGGCTGGGCCGAGAAGTCCTCCGTGGCGACGCCGTTCGTCACGGACGAGGCGATCCGCTCCAACGTCGTCGGCACGATCGACTTCGTCGACGACGTTGACGCGGCCGTCATCGCGAAGGTGTTGCGCGCCAACGGTGTCGTGGACACGGAACCGTACCGCAAGCTCGGGCGCAACCAGCTGCGCATCGCGATGTACCCGGCAATCGACCCGAACGACATCCAGGCGTTGACGGCCTGCGTCGACTACGTCGTCGATCGACTGTGACGTGACGCCGGGGTCAGCGGGTCGCGGTGTCCGGCCCGCGAACCTCGGCGGTCAACGCGTGGTGTGAGACGGCGCGATATGTCGGGCCGGGGTCGACGGCGTACAGCACACAGCCCGAGACCATCCATGAAGGACCCGAGTACGCGCGCAGCGACATCAGGTCGGCGGCCGACTGGCCGGGGCTGAGCCGATCGCCCGTTCGCGCCAATGTGACATGTGGACGGTACTGCCGTTGGTCGTAGGGAAGACCGCGCGCGCCCAGCTGTGCGCGCAGTTCGGCGACGTGCCCGACGAGCGCCGCGACGTCGCCGTCGACGCCCGCCCAGACGACGCTGTATCGGCCGCGACCGAAACGTCCGGCCCCCGCCAGGGAGAGTCGGAACGCGGTCGTGGTGGCGCACGCGGCGGCGACGGCGGCGGTCGCGAGGGGAATCGCGGCGTCGTCGACCTCGCCGATGAAGGCCGTCGTGATGTGCCACGGCGCCTCGGGGCGTCGTGGGACGGCGTCGAGGTGCAGGCCGGTGATCGCGGTCGCGAGATGGTCCTGGACCGCCTGTGGCGGCAGCAGGGCCACGAACAACCGGCTCGTCGCGCTCACGCGCGGCCCCAGGTGTCATGGCCCGCGTTCGGTCCACGAAGGATCATGCCGGCGGCCTCGAGTTCGCCCTCGACGCGGATCCGCTCCAGATCGAGATCGGTGCCGGTGAGCTGGGTCAGGTACTGCTCGACGCCGAGGGTCGCGCACGCCCGGCGGAGCGCCAGGTCGTACTCGTCGATCAGGATGCCGCGACGCTCGGCCGCACCCGGCGGCGTGCGGACCAGTTCGTCGGCGATGCGGCGGAGCGCGGCGGCGGTCTGTTCGATGGGCCGGTGCGCGGGGGTGCCGGGGCGCAGCCGGGCGACGGTCTGTTCGGCACGGTCGTGGGCCTCGTCGGCGTTGACGACCATCCATGCGATGAGACAGGGCAGGCTGGCCAACGCCACCAGGGCGATGACGACCGCTAGCGCCCGCAAGAACTCCACGACCCGAGGTTAAGGGCTACCCACGGCCGACGGCAAGCGTGTTCAGCGCAACACCGGTCGCAATCACTCCATTGAGTACTCACCAATGTCCATTCGCGATGGATGATCGAGTCCGCCGACCCGGACCCGGGAAACGGCGCCGGTCAGCCGCTGAACGCGCCCAGGAGACCCCGGAAGCGGGCGACGGCCTCCTCGTTACCGGTGACCTCGATGTCGTCGGCGTCGCTGCGACGCCACAACCACAACAGCACCTGGCTCGGCGTGCCGCTGATCATGGCGGTCTCGTCGCCACCGCCCGGGCCGTCCGTCACGTCGACGGTCTTCTCGCTGACCTGGACGGTCCAGACGTGATCATCGGCGCGTACGACGAAGGTGTCGTGACCGGCCTGCGCGAGAGCCTCGCCGAGTTCGGCCGCCCAGTGCTTGCTCGACCAGTCGACGAAGATCCGCAACATCTCGTCGATGCCGTCGACGGCCAGTTCGTCGTCGATGGGGGTGGGCGTCGCCCCGACGGCTATCTCGGCGTCGGCGCGGTGGATCACGGTCTCGTGAGCCATGCGGCGAATCCAGAACCCGACGGTCTGATCCGGGCCGTACCAGGTGTACGTCTCGTCCTGGGCCTGTCGACCGTTGAACTCGACGAGCAGGTTCCCGAGCGCGGTCCGCATCCGCGTCAACGGGGGCGTCGTCGGTTCGACCGTGCGAGGGGGCGGGTTCTGACCGAGCTCCATGCACTGGATCTTGTGCTCGTATACGGCCGCGACGTGGTGCACCAGATCGGCGACGGTCCAGCCGGGGCACGTGGGGACCGCGACGTCGAGGGAGCCGTCGGCGGCCTCCGCCAGCTTCGCCGCGTGAACGGTGAGGTGCGAGGTCAGGCCAGAGAATTCCATGCGGAGAAGTGTGCCAGCCCGATGCGACATACCCGGTCATTGAAGGCCCTGAATGCCGTGGGCATCACCCCCGCGGGTGATCGGGTCACGACTATTCGACGTGACGCGCCATACAAACGATAGCGGTATGCCACTAAAAGGGTTAGGGTCAGAATCGTTTTAGGTCCTTACTTCCCGGGAGGCCGACCCGCAGCTCATGAGACGAACGCTGGCAGACACTTTCGAATCACTCAAAGTTCGCAACTTCCGGCTGTTCGCCACCGGCCAGTTGATATCCCTCGTCGGTCGATGGATGCAGATCATGGCGATCGACTGGTTCGTCCTCGTCATCTCCGGCGACTCGGGCACCGCCCTCGGCCTCGTACTGACCTTCCAGTTCGCGCCCGTCCTCTTCCTCTCCCTGTACGGCGGCAAACTCGCCGACCGTTACGACAAGCGGATGCTGCTGATCGTGGCCAACATCGCATGGATCGCGCTGTCCGGCTCCCTCGCGGTACTCGTCATCGCCGGAAACGCCCAGCTGTGGCACATCTACGTGTTCTCGCTGCTCCTCGGCATCGTCAACGCCCTCGAGACGCCCGTACGACAATCGTTCGTCTCGGAACTCGTCCGCCCCGAACTCCTGCCGAACGCCCTCGCGCTCTCCGCCGCGACGTTCAACGGCTCCCGCATCGTCGGCCCCGCGATCGCCGGCGGACTCGTCGCCCTCTTCGGAGTCGGCTGGGTCATCGCGATCAACTCCGTCGCGTACATCGCGCCACTGATCGGGCTGCTCATGATGACGTCGGCCATGCTGTACCGCTCCACGAGCCGACCCCGCGACACCCGGATCTCCGAAGGCCTGCGCTACACGGCCCGCCGCCCCGACCTGATCCTGCCGCTGGTCCTCATGTTCGTCGTCGGCGGTCTCGGCTTCAACTTCCCGATCACACTGGGCCTTCTCGCGAAGACGGTCTTCGAGACCGGCCCCGAGACCTTCGGCCTCCTGACGACGATGCTCGCCGCCGGCGCGCTCGCCGGCGCCCTCGCCAGCACGAAACGACGCGAACGGCCGAACGTCCACGTCGTCATCGGCGCCGCGGCGGCGTTCGGAGTGCTCGAGACGATCGTGGCGTTCTCCCCGACGTTCTGGGTCGCCGCACTGCTGCTCGTCCCGACCGGTTTCTTCATGGTCTTCACCGCCCAGGCCGCGAACCAACGCGTCCAGCTCGGTGTCAGCCCCCAGTTCCGGGGCCGCGTCATGGCGCTGTACGTCCTCGTCTTCCTCGGTTCGACGCCCATCTTCGCGCCGCTGATCGGCTGGCTCGGCGAAGTCGTCGGCCCGCGCTCCGGCCTGTGGATCGGCGGACTCGGGGTGCTCGTCGCCTCGATCGTGGCGTTCGTCGTCCGTTGCCGGGCACGCGAGGTTCGCATCGAGGTCAACATGCGGCCCCGCCCCGCCGTCCGGCTGATCGAGCCGGTCCGCACCCCCGTGGAACAGGCCGCCTAGGCCGCGGGTGGGGATGCCGCGTCCGTTCGCGTAACACGACGACGGTGCTCCCGACCACCGCCGTCGGCTTCGGGAACACCGTTCACACGACGGAACGCAGGGCCCTCGACGTCGAGTGACGCGCCGCCTCGGGACGTCGGCGACGGGCCAGCCGGTTCAGCGTCCCGTGACGTCTTCGGGAACCCCCGGGCACTCCGGCGGAACTCCCCGACGACCCTCACCCGTCCGTCGCCACGCCGACGTACAGGCCACGCAACAGGTCCGGTTCCAGACGCACCGACAGGCCCGCGTTCTCGAACGCCGACTCGTACTCGTCCACATCGAACATGTACAGCTCGTGGCGTTCCCGGAAGTGCTTGATCCCCGCCGCGTCGCCGATGAGGTGCTGCATGTCGAGGATCGCGATGCGCTCGGCCCGACTCGAATGCGACAGACGCAGGATCGTCTTGTCGTCGCTGACGAACACGTGGTGCGCCAGGTGGCCCTCGATCCAGCCCTTCGGCCAGAACGACGACTCGACGATCACGACCCCGCCGGGGCGCAGGTGCGCCGCCATACTCGCGACGGTCTGCCCGAGGCCGGCGACCGAACCGGAGTAACCGATCGCCGAGAACATGCAGGTGACGACGTCGAAGGTCCGGCCGAGATCGAACGATCGCATGTCACCCACGTGAAACTCCACATCGGGTAGTTTGCGGCGGGCGACCTCGACCATCGGCTTCGACAACTCCACCCCGGCCACGTCGAACCGCCCCACCAGGTGACGCAGGTGCTCCCCGGTGCCGCACGCGACATCGAGGAGACTCGTCGCGCTCGGATTCAACCGGGCGACGACGTCCGCGATCACCTGGGCCTCGGCCACGTAGTCCTTGCCGAGCGAGTGATAGAAGTCGTCGTAAACCCGCGCGGTATCCGGTCCATACATGGGGATCAGCCTAGGGACAGACCGACTCGCACCGGGCACTTCGACCCGCGTGTCGCCGCGCCTCCACACACGACATCGCGCCGCGATCGCAAGGGATCGCGGCGCGGAGGTACGTCGATCGTCAGGTGCTCGTGGACCGGGGCGTCGTGTCCGTTCCGAAGAGGACGTCCTCCCACGCGGGAAGCCGGTTGCGTGGTTTCGTCGCGGTCGCGGCGACGGGGATCTTGCCCTCATCGGGCTCGCCGTCGGAGACCGCGTCGTTGCGACGGGGTCGCAGGACCGCCAGCGACGGCACGCTCGGGGTGTCCTTCACGGGCTCGGACGGTTCCGAACCCGGAAGACCGAGGCCGTGAGCGGTCCGGTTGCGGGTCGGCTCGCCGAGCGGGCGTTCCAGGGCGGCGCGCAACGCGTCCCGCCGAAGCGGATCGGGGCGCGACTCCGTCGACGGCTCCGGTTTCGCGGGCCGCCGGTCGGGCGTCCGGTTGACGCCGTACAACGGGTCACGCGACGGCCGGGCCTGCGGGCTCGACGACCGGGCGTTCGACTCGGTGTCGTTCTTCAACGTCGTCGGCGCCGGTGTCGACAGGAACTGCGACATCTCGTCGTGCGGCGTCACCGACTGACGGGAACGGTCCAGTTCCCACACGGCCTGCGCCGTCGATTTACCGCTCGTCCACGTCGCGGTGACCCGCCACGTGCCGTCGTCTCGGCGCCACGCGTCCCACGAGACCGAGGCCGCGTCGACACCGTGCTGGGCAAGCTTCATGTCGACGACCTCGGACATGCGGGCGCCCCTGTCGGAGGTCGCCAACCGGGCCCGCCGTGCCGCCTGGGCGAGCATCGCCCGCTCCTGCAACACGGGGCCGGCGTACCGCAGCACCTTGTCGACCTGGACACCCGCGCCGCGAGCGATGTCCTCCGCGGACTCACCCGAACGGATCCGGGTCTGGATGTCACGCGGGGACAGGCTCACGCTCGGCTGGCGTGGTTCCGCCGGAGAGGTGGATTCCTTGGCGGCGTTCTCGCCGCGCACCGCCGAATTGACACGTTCGTCCAACGGAAGGCCGAGAAGGCGCCCCAACTCATCGGCCAGGACGAGGGCCTGGCCGTCCTCGGACAGGGCGACGAAGCGTACCGGTCGCATTCCACGCACCCCTTTACGTGCTCGGCTGTACTTCGCGACGAACGGCCGCTGACGCTCCCACCAGCCCCACAAGGCGAACCGGTCGCGGTGAAACCACTCGACACTCTGCTCCACGGTACATGCACTTGCCACATTCGTGCGGGTTCGTTCCACATCAACCACCCGCCCACCGCCAGGTTGTGACCGGTTGACGGATCGATGCCTCGCCCCGAAGAGGTAGATTTGCGGGGTGCCATTGATACCGGACCGGCCGTCCCCCCGGCCGATCGACCTTCCCATGACGCCGCTCGCGATCGGCGGCACGCTGCTGTGGGCGATAGCCGCCGTGATCATGTGGATCAATATGGACACTTTGGACGCGACGGGTCGATCGTGGTGGTTCGACTGCGCGATCTACGGCGCCGCCCTCGGCGTTCCGGGCACGACGGTGATGATCCTGCACGACCGCAAACGCCGCCGTGACCCCGACGCCCACCAGGACTGACCGGTTTCATCCGATCGGGCGACCCGCGCTCAGGCGGGCCGGTTCCGATCGAAGATCATCCGCAACCCCTCCAGGGTCAACATCGGCTCGTGATGCGTGATCGTCGCCGCCTCTCCGATGATCACCGGCGCGAGACCGCCCGTCGCGATGACGGCCGCGACCTCCCCGCCGAGCTCGGTGATGATCCGACTGACGAGCCCGTCGATCTGGCCCGCGAACCCGTAGATTATGCCCGACTGGAGACACTCGACGGTGTTCTTGCCGATGACGTTGCGCGGTTTGACCGGTTCGACCTTCTGCAACTGCGCGGCCCGGGACGCGAGGGCGTCGATCGATATCTCGATGCCCGGCGCGAACGCGCCCCCGAGGAACTCGCCCTTCTCCGAGATGACGTCAACGTTCGTCGATGTTCCGAAGTCGACGATGATGGTGGGTCCGCCGTACATCTGGTACGCGGCGTGCGTGTTGACGATGCGGTCCGCGCCGACCTCGCGGGGGTTGTCGATCGCGAGCTGGACACCGGTGCGGATGCCCGGCGCGACGAGGACCGTCGGCAGCTTCGCGTAGTAGCGCGACAGCATCGTGCGCAGTTCCCGCAGCGCCTGGGGCACGGTCGAGGCGACACTGATGCCGGTCAGCTGGACGTTGTCCGCCGCGAGGAGGCCCTTGAACTTCAGCGCCATCTCGTCGGCGGTCGCTCGCGAGTCGGTCTTGATCCGCCAACTGTGGACGAGCGTCTCACCGTCGAAGGTGGCCAACACGGTGTTGGTGTTGCCGATGTCGACGCACAGCAGCATCGTTGTCTGCCTTTCTCTCGCTACCGAGGGGTTGGCCCCTCTGTCGTCTCTGTCATTCCGAGGGGCGATCGGCCCGCCGCGTTCAGTCCTCGCCCGACCAAGCGGAATCTACTGTGTATCTCGGCCGCCGGTCACGGCACGCGGATGTCGAGCGCGATGTCGAGGATCGGCGAGGAGTGGGTCAGGGCTCCCGCCGAGATGAAGTCGACACCGGTCTCGGCGACGGCGCGGGCCGTCTCCAGGGTGATGTTGCCGGTCGCCTCCAGCTCGGCCCGGCCGCCCACGGCCGCGACGACCTCGCGCAGCACCGGCGGCGGCATGTTGTCCAGGAGCAGGAAGTCCGCCCCCGCCTCGACCGCTTCGATCGCCTCGGCGGGGGTGTCCGCCTCGACCTGGATCGTCACGTCCGGGAAGGCGGCCCGGACAGCCCGGTAGGCGGCGCTCACCGAACCGGCGGCGTACTTGTGGTTGTCCTTGATCATCGCCACGTCGTACAGGCCCATGCGCTTGTTCTCGCCGCCGGCGGCACGCACGGCGTACTTGTCGAGGGCGCGCAGCCCCGGCATCGTCTTGCGGGTGTCGAGGATCGTCGTCTTCGTACCGGCCAGCACGTCGACGAAGCGGCGCGTGTGCGTGGCGACGCCGCTGGCACGCGACAGCAGGTTGAGCATCGTGCGTTCCGCCATGAGCAGGAAACGGACTCCGCCGCCGATCGTGGCGAGGCGGTCGCCCGCGCGGACGGTGGCGCCGTCCTCGACGAGCGCCTCGAACGACCAGGCGGGCTCGTCCGGGTGGATCGCCGCGAGGACGGACCGAGCGACCGGAAGTCCCGCGACGACACCGTCCTCGCGGGCGACGATGTCGGCGGTCGCCGTCGTCATCGCGTCGAAGATCGCCTGGCTGGTGACGTCCCGACGGTCGACGCCGAGGTCCTCGTCGAGGGCGGCGGCGATGATCCGGTCGATGGCGGCCGGGTCGGGCGCGAGCACGACTGCGCGATTCACGGACACGATCGTCTCCTTAGAAGCGTGAGTATGGGTGGACGCTCGACGGGAACACGACTCCGGCCGACGCGTGTCGGCGCGGTGGGTGTTCGGCCCCGCGCGTCACTCGTGGGTCGGTCCCGCGCGGCGGCGGGCGCGACAGGACGGTCGCCGCGTCGGCGACGTCTCGTCCGATCGGCGCCGTCACAGGGCTTCCCACGTGTGGCGCAGTGTCCCGTCGTCGTCGATGGACGCGAGCAGGTGCCCGCGCCACGCGTCGTCGGCGTCGGGGTGGTCCTCGCGCCAGTGGCAGCCGCGCGTCTCGGTGCGCAGGGCCGCCGCGCCGGTGAGGGTCGCGGCGATCGTCAGGAGGTTCGTCGCCTCCCAGCTCGCGACTCGTGGACGCTCACTGAGCGAGGAACCGAGCTCCGTCAACGTCGCGGCGGTCTCGGCGAGGGAGTCCGCGCCGCGCAGGACGCCCGCGCCGCGGCTCATCGAGCGGCGCAGTCGCTCGCTTCCGGTCGTCGAGACGGCGAGACTGTGATCGTCTCCGCCGCCGACGACGACCGGCTCGGCCTGTTTCGGCAGGTCCGCCGTGATCTCCGCGGCGATGCGCCGAGCGAACACGAGACCTTCCAGCAGCGAGTTCGACGCGAGCCGATTCGCTCCGTGGACGCCGGTGCAGGCGACCTCGCCGCAGGCGTACAAGCCCGGCAACGATGTCTGACCGTTGAGGTCGGTTCGGACGCCGCCGGACGCGTAGTGCGCCGCCGGGGCGACCGGGATCAGGGCCGTCACCGGGTCGATCCCCGCGTCGCGGCAGGACGCCACGATCGTCGGGAACCGCGACAGCAGCGTGGCCTCGCCGAGGTGTCGCGCGTCGAGCCACACGCAGTCGGTGTCCTCACGGCGCATCACCGTCGTCGCGGCCTTCGCCACGATGTCGCGCGGCGCCAGCTCGGCGAGCTCGTGCACGTCGGTCATGAACCGACGGCCGACACCGTCCACAAGGTAGGCACCCTCGCCCCGCAGGGCCTCGGAGATCAGGGGCTGCCGATCGCGTTCGCCCGGCAGGTACAGGGCCGTCGGGTGGAACTGCACGAACTCGACGTCGGTGACGATCGCGCCCGCCCGCAACGCCGCCGCCACTCCATCCCCTGTGGATACTGAGGGGTTAGTCGTGGACGCGAAGATCTGGCCCATGCCGCCGGTCGCGAGCACGACGGCCCGCGCCTCGACACCGCCGACACCGTCCTCACGACCCTCGCCGAGCACGTGCAGACTCACGCCACAAACCCGACCCGTCCTGTCCCGCAACAGATCCAGCACCAAAGCGTGCTCGATCATGCGAATCCACGGGTCCCGACGCACCGCCTCGTGCAACGCCCGTTGCACCTCGGCGCCCGTCGCGTCGCCACCCGCGTGCACGATCCGGTTCGCCCGATGCCCGCCCTCGCGGGTCAACATCAGGCTCCCGTCCGCGTGCCGGTCGAAGGCCGCGCCCGTGTGGATCAACTCCCGGACGCGCTCGGGGCCCTCGGTCACCATGACGTCGACGGCCCGCTCGTCGCACAGCCCGACACCCGCGATCATCGTGTCCCGCGCGTGCGCGGCGGGCGTGTCGAGCGGATCGAGCACCGCCGCGATCCCACCCTGCGCCCACCGGGTCGAACCATCGTCGATGTTGACCTTCGTCACGACGGTGACGTGCAGGCCCGCCTCCCGCAGGTACAGAGCCGTCGTCAACCCCGCGACACCGGACCCGATGACACAGACGTCCGTCGTCTCCGTCCAACTCGGGTCGGCCGCCGCCAGCCGACGGGACAGACGCGGCAAGGTCACCGGAGCGGCCTGCCGCGCGGCGGGCGGCGTCATGACACGCTGGCCCGAATGAACGCCGCCAGGTCCGCGGACTGCGCCAACCGCGACGGCTCGTGCAGGTACATCATGTGACCCGACTCGTAGTACTTGAACTCGATGTTGGACGCCAACGACGCCGGAACCCGCAGTTGCGCCATCGTGTGCTCCGCCGCGAAGTGCGGCGTGCCGCCGTCGTAGTAACCGCACGCGACATGAACGCGCAGGTGCGGATTCGCCCGCATCGCCGCCGCGAGCTTGTCCGAGACCAGCACGAAGGTGTTCTCGAACTCCGAATAGGACCACGGGTGCACCGACCGGGACAACACCTCGTACGGCAGGTCGCTCGAGTAACCCAGCTCCGCACGGACATAGTGGTTGAGCGCGGCCGCGTACGGGCCGAGGATCGCGTTGAGGAACGGATCCGACGAGAAGCGCTCGCGGCCGTAGTCGACGTCGTGACCGGTGAACCGGCCGTCGAGGCGGCCCACCACCAGGCCCTGATGCCGCAGCAACTGCGTGTAGTACCGGATGTGCTCCAGTCGCATGTCGACCGAGTCGACGTACTCCTCCGACACGCCCGTCAACGCCGCGACCTTCGCGACGATCTCCGCGCGCTCCTGCGTGGACAGTCGATTGCCGCGCGCCAGCGCCCACGGGTACCGGTCGGCCGCGAACTCCTCCGCCTCGTCCAGGACGTCCCGAAGTGGACGGTCACCGTGCAGGCCGTGGTAGTGCGCAATCGCCGCGTACGTCGGCAGGAACAGGCTGTACGGCAGGTCGTTCGTCGGGGTGAAGTCGATGGTCGCGAAGTCGAGGACCGGCGAGATCAGCATGACGCCGTTGAGGTACATGCTGTACCGCGTCTGGAGGTAGTCGGCGAGGGCCGCCGCGCGGGTCGTCCCGTAGGACTCGCCGGCGAGGAACTTCGGCGACATCCAGCGATTGTTCCGGGTCGTCCACAGTCGAATGACTTCGGCGACGGATTCGACGTCGCCGGTGAACCCGTGGAACGGCTTCGCCTTCTCGCCGTCGACGGCACGCGAGTAGCCGGTCGAGACCGGGTCGATGAAGACGAGGTCGCTGTGCCGCAGCAGGGTCTCCTCGTTGTCGACGAGACCGTACGGCGGGGCGGCCATCGCGCCGACGTCACCGGAGACGACGCGGCGAGGTCCGAGCACGCCCAGGTGCAGCCAGACGCTCGACGACCCGGGGCCGCCGTTGAACGCGAAGGTGACGGGACGCCGGGCGTGCTCCGTCCCTTCGAGCACATAGGACGTTATGGAGAGTTCGGCCTTGGGCTTGTGGCCGTCGGAGGTGTCGTCGGTGAACACCTCCTGGCGCAGGACGATTCGTCCGGAGGTCGCGGTGTAGCGCAGGTCGCCGACGGTGTGGTACGTCTCGACGAGGGCGTCGACCGGTTCGGACGACTTCGCGTCAGAGGAGGTCGCGGCAGGCTGGTCGGTCATAACCGCCGACCCTATGCCACCGACACGCCGCCCGCTACCGCCGTGACGGCGGCGGGCACGGCCAGCGGTGACGGCACCGGATCGCCCGCCATGCCGTCGACGGCGCCGGACGGGTCCTCGCCCAGCTCGATGATGGTGTTGTCGGCGTCGACGTGCACGATTCGCGGCGCGAACTCGCGGGCCTCTCGATCGTCCATCGCCGCATAGGAGATGAGGATCACGAGGTCGTTCGGGTGGATGAGGTGCGCTGCGGCACCGTTGATGCCGATGACGCCGCTGCCGCGTTCCCCGGCGATGACGTAGGTCTCGAGCCGGGCGCCGTTGGTGATGTCGACGATGGCGACCTGTTCGCCGGGCAGCAGGTCGGCGGCGTCCATCAAGTCCTGGTCGACGGTGACGGAGCCGACGTAGTGCAGGTCGGCCTGTGTCACGGTGGCGCGGTGGATCTTGGACTTGAGCATGGTCCTAAACATCGTTCTCTCCCACATGGACGGGGGCGTTGTCGATCAGACGGGTGGTCCCGACGACGGCGGCGATGAGCAGCCGCGCCGGGCCGGACGTGGGCGCGTCACCGAGGTCCAGGGCGCGCACGGTGAGGTAGTCGAGGCGGAGGCCGTCGGTCGCGTCGAGGACCGCTCGGGCCGCGCCCAACGGGTCGGCGGAGCGCTGTGCGGCGTCGATGGCGCGCGGTATCGCGAGGGCGTCGTCGTAGCGGCCGGCCTCGGTCAGGTAGACGTTGCGGCTGGACCGGGCGAGGCCGTTGTCGTCGCGGACGGTCGGCACGCCGATGATCTCGACGTCGAGGTTCAGTTCGTCGACGAGCCGCCGAACGAGCGCCAGCTGCTGGTAGTCCTTCTCACCGAAGCAGGCGAAGTCGGGCTTGACGAGGCCGAACAGTTTCGCCACGACGGTGAGGACGCCGGTGAAGAAGCCGGGCCGGGACGCGCCTTCGAGGATGTCGCCGAGCGGTCCCGGGTCGACGTGGATCTGTTGTGGGGCCGGGTACATCTCGTCGACGGACGGCGCGAACACGATCGCGGCGCCCGCCTCGGCGCACAGGGCTACGTCCGCGTCGAGGTCGCGCGGGTACGTCTCGAAGTCCTCGTTCGGCCCGAACTGGAGCGGGTTGACGAAGACCGACACGACGAGGTGGTCGGCGCGGTCGAGCGCGGCTCGCATGTTGTGCGTATGTCCATCATGGAGCGATCCCATGGTGGGGACGAAGCCGACGGTTCCGGCGAGCCGGGCCCGGGCGGTGGCGAGGTCCGCGATCGTGGTGACGACCTGCGGTGGCGTGTTCATCGGTTGCCTCCTCGAACGCGGTGGGCGAGCGCGCCGAGCAGCGGCTCGGCGGTGTCGGCGGGCAGCCGACCGGAGTCGATGGCGCGGTCGGCGGTGCGCCGCGCCATCGCGATGTAGGGGGCGACGGTGTCGGGGGCGTCGTCGCGGAGCGCGCGCAGATGGGCGGAGACGGTGCCCGCGTCGCCTCGGGCGACGGGGCCGGTGAGGGCGGCGTCGCCGAGCCGGAGGGCGTTGTCGAGGGCCGCCGACAGCAGGGGCGCGATCATGCGCTGCGGGTTTTCGACGCCCGCGGCGGCGAGCTGGTCGATCGCGTCTCCGATGAGCGTGTTGAGGTGATTGGCTCCGTGGCACAGGGCCGCGTGGTACAGCGGGCGTTTCGCCTCGTCGACGAACTCGGGTTCGCCGCCCATCTCGATGACGAGGGCGGCCGCGATGGGGCGGAACTCCTCGGCGGCGGTGACGGCAAAGGTGACGCCGGAGAGTCGGTCGACGTCTTCGGGTCGGCCCGTGAACGTCATCGCCGGGTGGATCGCCATCGTCGCTGCGCCGAGTTCGGCCGCGGGGGCGAGGACGTCCGCGCCGTGGCCGCCGCTGACGTGCGCGATGAGTTGGCCGGCTCGCAGGTGGCCGCCGCTCGCGAGGCCGCGGACCAGGTCGGCGATCTCGTCGTCTGGGACGGCGAGGAGGAGGAGCGACGCGGCGTGGGCCACTTCGTCGGCGGGGAGGATCGCGGCGTCGGGGATGAAGCGGGCCGCCCGGTCGCGGGACGCGCGGGAGACGGCGGTGGTCGCGATGACGCGATGGCCGGCCGTGGAGAGGGCCGCGCCCAGGACGGAACCGACACGGCCGGCGGAAATCACGCCGACGTCGAGTCGGGACGCGTCGCGGGTCGGGCGGTGGTCGGGCGTCATTGCCATGGTCGTGGATCCAGTCCTCGCAGGTGGGTACCGGTCTACTCAAAACGATAGGGGCCGTCGAGGTTGCCCACAACGCGGGATTTGTCACATCGGCGCCCCGGACCCGTCATCATGCGGACACATTCGCCGAATCGGGCGTGATCCCCATGCGCCGCACGGGTCGCACGCGGCACGGCGCCCCACTCCCATCGAGTCCACACAGGATTTTCCACAACCGGCCCGTTGTCCACAGGGCGCCGGGCGACGATTTGACGCTCGGGCGTGGGCTCCGGCTAGGCTCGAGGCCAACTGGGGAGGAGGTTGGAGGCCCCCGGGGAACGCGTCCGCTGAGTTCGGTCTGGCGTGGAACCCCAATCGTCACCTGTGCCACACCCCGACGCGGTACCCGTACCACTCCTCCAACAGAGCCGGGGCCCGCGCATCACCGCAGCGGACGGCGTCCCGGACACGTGCGCACGCCGATCCGGGACCGGGCAAGGGAAACGCCATGCGGCGACTCTGGCGACCGTCCGCTACCGATGAGCCGCAACGAAACCCGTGTGGCCGGCTCAGTGGGCGGTCTCTCCCTCCACCCGATCCAGCCAGTCGCCGATCAGCCGCCCGAACAGATCGGGCTGCTCGATCTGGAGATTGTGACCGGCCGCGTCGAGGATCGCGAAGGTCGCACGCGGGTAGTGCTCCAGCAGTCGATACACGTCCGCGTAGCCGGTGACGTGGTCCTGCCGACCCGTCAGGACGACGCTCGGGCGATCGAACACGCCCGTCTCCGGCCGGGTCGTCAACTCCCAGCCGCGCGCGGCGACGCGCGCGAGCGTCCGCAGATCCGCGACCCGCAGACCCGACACGATCTCGTCCCGGAACCGCCGTGCCGTCTCGGGTGTCCGGACCACCGCCATGTCCAGGTAGTCCGCGACGTCCCGCTGGTCCAGACCCGCCGTCGCGGCCGGGTCCTCCCGGACGACGCGACGATCCGGCAGTGTCCGCCGTTCCCGCACCGCCTCGATCCCCACTGGACAGATCAACGCCAACCCGAGCACCTGTTCCGGTCGCCGGTGCGCGATCGCCCGACTCAGATACCCGCCGTACGACTCCCCGACCAGCAGGAACGACTCACCGGAGAGGCGGGTGTCGATGAATTCCTCGACGGCCGCGAGCACGTCGTCGGAGCTGCCGACGCCGTCGCCCGGTGACGCGCCCATCCCCGGCAGGTCCGGGTACAGGCGCCGATAACCGGGCCGATCCGCGAAAACCGGTTCGAGGCAACCCGTCATGAGTCGGTGGTCCGGCGTCCACCCGTGAATCGCCAGCACCGGAACGCCCTCGCCGTGTTCGGCGTAATGCAGTGTCGTCACGAGCCGGGATCGTAGCCCCCGGCACCGACGATCCGTCGTCCGGCGAAGCCGACGCCAGCAGCTCCGACACGTCCGTGACCGCCGTGACCGCCGCAGGTCGGCTCAACGTCACCGACACGACCACCGACAGCGCTTCCGCGAGCTCCTCCAGGACCTGAAGAGTCGGAACGACCGCGCCCGCCTCCACGGTCACGATCGTCGGACGGGGCATCCCCGTCCGATCCGCGAGTTCCGCGATCGACCAGCCCCTCAACCGGCGAAGCCGCCGCACCTGCGCACCGATCTCCATCGCCAGACGCGCGGCCCGGAACTCCGCGACCCGACCCGTCCGATCGGGATCCCGCTGCCGAACCGTCCGCCACGTGTCATCCGCCCCCATCACGCGACGCTATATCAGTGACGGATTTACATCCATCCGCAATGGATCGTGTGGAGTCGGCACTGGAAGCACGGGCGCAAATTCAGTAAGGTCACATCCGTACCGAAGGAGGAACAATGAGCCGCGAGGACGAGATCCAACTGGTCCGGCAGATCGTCAGCCGCAGCGACGAATCCCACGAGGCGGTCATCGAACGGCTCGGAGGCGAACGGACGCACACGATCCTGCGGGCCGCGCTGCGCGTCGCGGTCGCGTTCCAGTTCCCGCCGGGAACACCACCCGAGATGACCCGCAAGTTCGCCGTGTACGCGAAGGGCCGCTTCCGTCACGCCGACGCCAAAGTGGACGTCTCCGCGTTGGAGGCGGTGCTCAAGGCCGCCCAGAACGGCGGCGAGCCCAGCGAGGTCCACTCCCCCGACACCCTGCTGTCCATGATGTTCCTCGCGACCTACGCGATCATGAGCCGTGCCCGGCTCAACCGCAAGGCGCTCGAGAACTACGTCGAACACGTGCTCATTCAGGCGGGCCCGCCCGCCGACGCGTACACGGCGTAAAAGGCGACGGTCGGCGGCGCGCCGCTCGTCAGTTCGCGGCGACGGGTCCGTCGACGGCGTTCTCGTTGGCGATGACGAGCACCGCCATGTCGTCGCGCGGGTCCTCGCTGGAGTACTGGGCGACGGCGCTGCGCAGCCGCGCGGCGATCGCGCCCGCCGGGAAACCCGCCATCGGACGGAGGCTCCGGCAGATGTTGGAGTGCCCGAACAGCTGTGATCCGTTGCGTCGCTCGGTGACGCCGTCGGTGTAGAACACGAGGGCGTCACCTGGATCGAGCGTGACCGTGGCGGGGTTGATCGCGAGGCTCGGCAGGAGCCCGACTGCGGTCCCCTCCCGTCCGACGTACTCGCAACGCCCGTCAGCGCGCAGGAGCAAGGGCTTCTCGTGACCCGACAGGAACAGTTCGACGTCGACGCGGCCGTCGTCTCGTTGATCGACGCGGGCGGTCGCGACGGTCGCGTACCGACCTTCGTCGGGCTGTTCCAGCAGGGTGTGGTTGAGGAGTTCGAGCGTCCGGCCGACGGGACGCTCGTCGCGAGCCATCACCCGAAGGATGTCGCGGACGAGGCCGGTCAGCGCGGCGGCCTGTGCGCCCTTGCCGCAGACGTCGCCGATGGACGCGCTGTATCGACCCTTGGAGAGCTCGACGACGTCGTAGAAGTCGCCGCCGACATCGGTTCCGGTCGACGCGGGCACGTACTCGGCGGCGAAGCCGAGACCGTGGGCCTTCGGCAGCGCCGACGGCAGCAGCGCGTTCTGGAACGCCTGGGCGATCTGCTGGCGGTCGGAGTGGATGCGGGCGTTGTCGATGGCGAGGGCGGCGCGACGCGCGGCGTCCTGCAGGACCGTGAGGTCGTCCGGCGAGTGTGGACGGTCACCGGGACGTCCGATGGACAGCGCGCCGAGGACGCCTCCGCGCGCGATGAGCGGCAGCAGGACCCCTTCCACCGGTTTCGGCAGGGGCACGGGGCCCCCGACGGCGCGGGCCTCCTCGAGACGTTCGGACACCGGATAGTCGCCGATGCGCTGTTTGAGGCGCGGAAGGGTGCCCTCGTCGGCGTGCGAGAGGGCCGAGAGTTCGAGCTCGTCCCATTCGTTGACGACGTGGATCGCGCACCATTGCCCGAGGCGGGGCACCATGATCTGCGGGATCAGCGCCATCGTCAGGTCGACGTCGAGGGACTGGGCGAGGAGTTCGCCGGCCTCGGCGAGGAAGTGGAGCCAGCCGCGTCGGCGCCGGTCGGTCGAGGTGACCCGATCGGTCTCGATGACGAGGGCGATCCGGTCGGCGGACAGGGCGGCCAGCGAGTTCCAGTGCCGAGGCGCGGGCGCGTCGGGGTGCAGTTCGATGCGGCCCGAGTGCGGACGGTTGACCGGCAGCGGAACGATGACGGGCGCGTGCGGGGAGTCGGTTCCGTACCGGGCGAGCCGCATCTCGCCCTGGCCGTCGCCGGTGTCGAGCCAGACGGTGCCCCCGGACGCGCCGACGACTTCGCACAGGCGCAGCAGCATCTCCGAGACGAGTTGCGACATCGTGAGCCGTTGTCGGAGTTCGTCTCCGATGTGGATGAGCCAGGAGACGCGCTCGGCGGCGCGGGCGGTCGCCTCGACGTCGTCATCGGCGACACTGCCGTTGACGGGGATCGACTCGTCCCGCAACGACGCCTTTGTGGCGACTGTGGACGATTCCCGGTTGTCGAGGCGGAACCAGACGCCCTTGCCCGTGGAGTCGTGGCTCGTGCCCCACGAGGACGCGAACTGGTCGACGAGGAGCAGTCCACGGCCGTGCTCGGCCATCTCGTCGGGGGGTGTGAGGGTGGTCGGCTCTATCGGTCCACTGGCATAGTCGGTTACCGTTACTGTGACCCCGGAGTCATCGGCTGCGACATCGACATCGATGTCGGTGCCGGCGTGAATGACACCGTTCGTGGCGAGCTCGGTGGTGAGAAGCAATGCCTCGTCCATGAGGTCGGTGAGTCCTACCTCGGCGAGCACTTCCCGCACCACCGCGCGAGCAGCGGCGGGTGACCGGTGGTTGGCCGGAAGACGAAGCCTCCTACGTGCGCGAACAGACACACCTAGCAGTCTCTCTCACCGCCGCAAACCGCGTGCGGGGGAGGTGACATCGAATACTTAAAGTAATCGTGTCCACGCATGCGGTTATATGACGATTGGGGAACGAGGTCACCCATGACAGCCACCCAGACCGCCCAAGCGGAGCACTCGCTCCTGGAATCGCTCGCGGAAGCGCTGGGCCGCATGGAAAGTGGGGACTTCACCGTCCGTCTTCCACGCGGTGAGGGCCTCGCCGGCGAAGTCGTGGACCGATTCAACGCGGTCGCGGAGCGCTCCGACCGGCACACCCGGGAACTGAAGCTGATCAACCGCGTCGTCGGCCGGGAGGGCCGCCTCACGGAACGCCTCGACGTCGAGCACCTCGACGGGGCGTGGCAGGAGGGCGCGCAGGCGGTCAACCAGCTCCTCGACGAGGTCGTTCGGCCGACGTCGGAGATCGCGCGCGTCATCAACGCCGTCGCCGAGGGCGACCTGACGCAGCGGGCGCGGTTGGAGATCGACGGGCGTCCGCTGCTGGGCGAGTTCTACGACGTCGGCGCGACCGTCAACCGCATGGTGGCGTTGCTCGAGTCGTTCGCCGACGAGGTGACGCGCGTCGCGCGCGAGGTCGGCACCGACGGGAAACTCGGCGGTCAGGCCGACGTCCAGGGTGTGTCGGGCCGGTGGCGGGGCCTCACCGATTCGGTGAACACGATGGCGTCGAACCTGACGAACCAGGTGCGGTCGATCGCGAAGGTGACGAACGCGATCGCCGCCGGTGACCTCAGTCAGTCCGTTGACGTCGACGCGAAAGGCGAGGTCGCGGAGCTCGCCGAGACGATCAACTCGTTGACGCGCACGCTTCAGGTGTTCGCCGGGGAGGTCACCCGCGTCGCCCGCGAGGTCGGCACCGACGGAAAGCTCGGCGGCCAAGCGGACGTCCCCGGTGTGTCGGGAACGTGGAAGGACCTGACCGAATCGGTCAACATGATGGCGTCGAACCTGACGGACCAGGTCCGAAACATCGCGCAGGTCGCGACGGCGGTGGCGCAGGGCGACCTGTCGCAGAAGATCTCGGTGACGGCGCAGGGCGAGATCCTGGAGCTGAAACAGACGCTCAATACGATGGTCGACCAGCTGTCGGCGTTCGCCGGTGAGGTCACCCGCGTCGCCCGCGAGGTCGGTACCGAGGGCCGACTCGGCGGTCAGGCCCAGGTGTACGGCGTCGCGGGAACATGGCGGGACCTGACGGAGAACGTCAACCAGTTGGCCCGCAACCTGACCGACCAGGTGCGTGGGATCGCGCAGGTCACGAAGGCCGTCGTCCAGGGCGACCTGTCGCAGAAGATCACCGTCGACGCGCAGGGCGAGGTCGCGGCCCTGAAGAACACCGTCAACACGATGGTCGACCAGCTGTCGTCCTTCGGTGACGAGGTGACGCGGCTCGCCCGCGAGGTCGGCATGCAGGGTCGTCTCGGCGGTCAGGCGAACGTCCGCGGGGTCTCCGGCATCTGGAAGGACCTGACCGACAACGTCAACCTGATGGCGTTCAACCTGACCGAGCAGGTCCGCAACATCTACTCGGTGGCTACGGCCGTCGCCGACGGCGACCTGTCCCAGAAGATCACCGTCGACGCCTCCGGTGAGGTCCTCGAACTCAAACAGACCATGAACACGATGGTGGATCAGCTTTCCCGGTTCGCCGACGAGGTCACCCGCGTCGCCCGCGAGGTCGGCACCGACGGAAAGCTCGGCGGCCAGGCGGTGGTCCGGGACGCCTCCGGCATCTGGGCCGACCTGACGGAGAACGTCAACTCGATGGCCTCGAACCTGACCGCTCAGGTCCGCAACATCTCCGCCGTCGCGACCGCCGTCGTCGAGGGCGACCTCGGTCAGAAGATCACCGTCGACGCCCAAGGCGAGATCCTCCAACTGAAGAACACCGTCAACACGATGGTCGACCAGCTGTCGGCGTTCGCCGGGGAGGTCACCCGCGTCGCCAGGGAGGTCGGCACCGAAGGCCGACTCGGCGGTCAGGCCGACGTCCGGGGCGTCTCCGGGACGTGGCGCGACTTGACCGACAACGTCAACTCGATGGCGTCGAACCTGACCAACCAGGTCCGCAACATCGCGCAGGTCACGAAGGCCGTCCACCAGGGCGACCTGTCCCAGAAGATCACCGTCGACGCGCAGGGCGAGATCCTGGAGTTGAAGGACACCGTCAACACGATGGTGGACCAGCTGTCCCGGTTCGCCGACGAGGTCACCCGCGTCGCCCGCGAGGTCGGCACCGAGGGCAAGCTCGGCGGCCAGGCCGACGTCCGCGGCGTGTCCGGCACGTGGCGGGCGCTGACCGACAACGTCAACAAGCTCGCGACGACCCTGACGAACCAGCTGCGGTCGATCGCCGAGGTCGCCGACGCCGTCGCCCGAGGCGACCTGACGCAGTCGATCGACGTCGAGGCGATGGGCGAGGTCGCGGACCTGCGCGAGAGCATCAACCAGATGATCGCCGCGCTGCGCGAGACGACGACGAAGAACGCCGACCAGGACTGGATGAACTCCAACCTCGCCCGCGTCTCCGGTCTGCTCCAGGGACAGCGCGACATGAGCGAGGTCTGCCGGATGATCATGACCGAGGTGACCCCTCTCGTGGAGGCGCAGACCGGCACCTTCTTCACCAAGGAGACCAAAGAGGACGGAACGGAGCGCTTCGTCCTGTCGGGCTTCTACGGCTACGCCCCGCCGCTCGAGCACGTCATGTACGCGCCCGGTGAGGGCCTCGTCGGGCAGGCGGCGGCGAGCCGACGGCCGATCCGCGTCTCCGACATCCCGGACGGCTATCTGACGATCCGCTCCGGCCTCGGCGAGGCGACGCCCGCCGACCTCATCATCCTGCCGATCCAGTTCGAGGGCGAGCAGCTCGGCGTCATCGAGTTCGCGTCGTTCCACCGCTTCTCGCACCTGCACATCTCGTTCCTGGAGCGACTCGTCGCCAACATCGGGACGACGCTCAACAACATCGTCGCCAACGGCCGCACCGAGGCGCTGTTGACCGAGTCGCGGCGCCTCACGAACGACCTTCAGGAACAGTCGAACGAACTCCAGCGCGCGAACGAGGAGCTCGAGGAGAAGGCCCGGCAGCTGTCGGAGCAGAACCGCGAGATCGAGATCAAGAACCGCGACGTGGAGACCGCTCGGATCGGTCTGGAGGAGAAGGCCGAACAGCTCGCCCAGGCGTCGCGGTACAAGAGCGAGTTCCTCGCCAACATCAGCCATGAGCTGCGCACCCCGCTGAACTCGCTGTTGTTGCTGGCGCGGCTGCTCGCCGAGAACACGGAGCAGAACCTGACGACGAAGCAGATCGACTTCGCCAAAACCATCCACAGTGCCGGATCGGATCTGTTGCGGCTCATCGACGACATCCTCGACCTGTCGAAGATCGAGGCGGGACGCATGGACGTCGACCCGCACCCGGTGGCCTTCGACGAGCTCGCCGGGCACGCGGAGCAGACGTTCCGCACCCAGGCGGAGGAGAAGAGCCTCGAGTTCGTCGTGCAGACGGCCGCCGACCTGCCCGAGACCTTCATGACGGACTCGCAGAAGCTCCAGCAGGTCCTGCGGAACCTCCTGTCGAACGCGGTCAAGTTCACCAGCGAGGGCAGCGTCACGCTGAACATCGCCAAGGCGAACCCGGACATGGTGTTCGGCATCAACACCCTCGACAACGCGCCGGTCGTCTACAGCTTCTCCGTCACCGACACCGGGATCGGCGTCTCCGACGACAAGCTCGCGTTGATCTTCGAGCCCTTCCAGCAGGCCGACGGCGGTACGAGCCGCAAGTACGGCGGCACCGGCCTCGGACTGTCGATCAGCCGGTCCTACGCGGAGCTGCTCGGCGGGACGATCACCGCCGACACCCGGCCCGGTGTCGGTTCGACGTTCACGCTGTACGTCCCGGAGACGACCGAACCGTCGACCACGGGCCCGTCGCTCGACACCCTCGAACTCCCGACGGTCGACGACGTCGACGACGACATCTGGGCGAACCGGCCGATCCTTCGACCCGTGCCGCCCGTCGAGTCCGACATCGAACCGCGCAAGGCCGAGGCCCTCGACGGAGTGACCGTCCTGATCATCGACGACGACGTCCGCAACGTCTTCGCGTTGACGGCGGCCCTCGAGATGCACGGCATCGGGGTCCTGTACGCGGAGAACGGCTCCGACGGCATCGCCCGGCTCACCGAGGCCGAGACCGTCGACATCGTCCTCATGGACTCGATGATGCCCAATATGGATGGGAACGAGACGACGCGGGCGATCCGGCGCATCCCCCGTTTCGAGCATCTCCCGATCGTCTTCCTGAGCGCCAAAGCGATGGACGCCGACCGCGACGCGAGTTTCGAGGCCGGTGCCACCGCGTACCTGACGAAGCCCGTCGACATTGACGAACTGCTCAACATGATGGCCTACTGGATCACGAGCGGTCACGACAACACGAACGCCATCGGCGAGGAGGAAGAGGCATGAGTTCACCACGTCAGGCGAAGGTCCTGCTCGTGGACGACCGGCGCGAGAACCTGGTGGCGCTGGAGGCGATTCTGCAGGGCCTGCAGGTGTCATCGGTCGCGGTGACGTCCGGCGAAGGCGCCCTGAAGAAGCTCCTGACCGAGGAGTTCGCCGTCATCCTGCTCGACGCCCAGATGCCGGGCATGGACGGTTTCGAGACCGCGACCGCGATCAAACAGCGCGAACGGACCCGGCACACGCCGATCATCTTCCTCACCGCCGCCGAAGGCGACTCGCAGATGGCGTTCCGCGGCTACGCGGCCGGCGCCGTCGACTTCATCACCAAACCGTTCGACCCGTGGGCGCTGCGGGCGAAGGTCATGATCTTTGTGGACCTGTGGGATCACAAGGAGAAGCTCAACGTCGAGGCCGCCCGCCTGCGCGCCGTCGAGCAGGAACGCGACAGATTGCGCACGCTGGCGTCGCGCGCGTCGCGTGTCCTTCGCGAGGGGACCGGGGACCGCCCGCCACAGCACGTCGCCACCGCGCTGGACCTGTTGGCGGAGGCCGACAACGACGACTAGGAACGGCGATCGTGTGTCGAGGGTCACCCGGCGGCGGCGGCCCGACGGCACGCGGTCGTAGCGCAACCTTCCCAATGGGTAAATCGTTTAGCACGCCTGTCGGCTACCCTTGGGCTTGTGACACGCCCGGATTTGGACATCTCCGTGCGTCACGAATCGGACAGAGCGGTCGTGACGTTGACAGGTGAACTCGACATCGGCACCGCGCCACGCCTGACCGCGGCCGTCGAGAAGGCACTCGAGGCGAAGCCGGTGCGGGTGGTGCTCGACATGTCCGCCGTCAGCTTCTGCGACTCGCAGGGCCTCGGCACGCTCGTCGTGCTCAACCGCGCGGCGACGCGCGCCCGCTCCGTTCTCGTCCTCGGTGACGTGACCGAGTTCCTCGACCGCCTACTGCACGTGACGGGCCTGCATCAGGCGTTCACCATCGGACCCGTCAACGGCGACGGCACGACCTGAGCCGAGCGGCCCCGCCTCGTCCCGCTCGCCTGCGGCCCAACGGTTTCGACTCAAACCAACCATGTTCTTCAATGTTTGCCCAGCGTGGTCGTCAGCACGATGCCCGTCGTCGACCGACCCCGGGGGGCGATTCGGCGCGGGCGAACCGCACCAGCCATGCTGAACCGCATGACTGGGTACAGGCGATTGGTCGGGGTGATCGTGGGCGGCGTGGCGCTCGTCGCCGCCGGGATCGCTTTCATCACAACGGGTGACGACGAACCCACGCCCCCGCCCGTCATGTCCCCACTGTGGAACTTCTCCGAGGCTCCCGACACACCGTCCTCCGCGCTCGGGGTGAACGACGTCGTCATCGCCGACAACACGCGCAGCCACACCGTGCACGACGCGGCCAGCGGAGAGGAACTCTGGTCGACAGACGCGCCGCTGCGCGACGTCTGGATCGCCGAAGAGGTGATCGTCGGCATCGACGAGACGAGCGAGCCCGACGACTTCCGGGCCGTCGTCGCCGACCTGCACACGGGCGAGCCGCGATTCACGATCGAGACGACCGAACGCGGCCGCCCCTACGATCTCTGGGTCACCGGCGGCATCCTCATCGTCCTGTTGACGATCGACGTCGACGGGAAGCACACCGAGCAGACCCTGGACGGCGTCGACCTCGCGACGGGCGAGACGCTGTGGAGCACTCCCGTGGCGGTCGACGAACGGCACGTCATCGCCGTGTCCGGCGCGATCGACCCCGACACGGACGACCCCGACCCCGAGGCCCAGATCGCCGACTCCGCCGCCGTCTTCCTCGACGCGACCGTCGACGCGAAGGGCAGAACCACGACGGCGACCGTGCGCGACGGCCTCACCGGCGAACCGGTGCGCGACGTCCCGTCCCCGGGCGACACCGCCGCCGCCTTCGGCCAGGACCTGATGGTCACGGCCTACGGCACCCTGATCACGTCCGTCTACGGCGAGATCGGCGAGTGCCCCAACGCCCTGTACGCCTTCGGTATCGGCCACGACGAGACGGCCGTGACGCCGTTGCCGCCGCCCGTCGACGACTCGGGCGTCTGCTCCGCGATGTACCTGGACGGGGACCGGCTGGCCGCGCGCGACCCACAGGGGCACCCCACCGTCTACGACCTGACGAGCGGCGAAGCCCTGTGGCAGGCGTCGATCGACGGAACGGTCTGGGGTCTGACCGGCGACACGGTGCTGTTCGACGACGGCACCACCCTGCGCGCCGTGGACCTGATCACCAAGATCGCGCTGTGGACGATCGAGGTCGTCCCGGTGTCCGTGCTCGTCGCCGACAATGTCGCCATCGTCAGTGGACTGTCAGAGGTCACGACGGTGAGTCTGACGACCGGGAAGACCCGATGGGTGCTGCCCGACGCCCGCGCGCTCACGCCATTGCCGAACGCGGTCCTCGCGCAGGTGTCGACACCGAATCGCACGTACCTCGCGGTCGTCCCGCTCGAAGAGTGATCGTTCGGCCTTGCGTCCCACGGCGACAATCGCCGGATGACACGGAAAGCGGGAATCAGCGGGGCCCTGGCGATCCTGGTGGTCGTCATCGTCATCGGGTATCTCGTCGTTGACCAGGGCGGAGCGGATGGCTCTCCCCCTGTCGCCGAACCGTTGTGGGAGCGAGGGGCCTCGCCGTTCGACACGTTCCAAACCGGTCGCGGCGTGCTGTTGCGCCTGCCGAACGACCCCGACGCCGAACACTCCGGCGAGCTGATCGACATCGAGTCCGGCGACACCCTGTGGACGGTCGACTCCGAGTCCACCGGTCTCACCTTGACGGGAGACCTGCTCCTCACCGAGCAGGCCGAGACGGTCACCGCCTTCGACGCCGTCTCCGGCGACGAACGGTTCAGGGTCGAGGAGGACGCCCACACCGTCGAGCGGTGGTACACGGCGGAGAACCGCCTGGTGGTCACCACCTCCGACTCCACGAAGAACGGTCGACTCGAACTCGCCGCGTACGAGCTCGACACCGGCGAGCGACTGTGGCGGCGCGACACGTCCGTCCTCGAGAGCCGGGCACTGGTCGTTCCCTCGACGGGCGGGGCGCTGTTCACCGTGGCGGGACATGGGAGAGGTCCGCGCGGGGAACCGATCTCCACGTGGGAGGTCACCGAGTTCGACCCCGCGACCGGCGACGAAGTCGGCGACGTGCCGCCACCGGACGGGTTCGATCCGGAGGCCGTCCGCTCGAGTCAGGACATCACGGCCGTCGGTTCGGTGGTCGTGTTCCCGGTGTACGACAACGAGAACCGGTGCCCGGTCGCGGCGCACGTCTGGGATTCCGCGACGAGACGCGCCACGACCTTGACAGTGGACACACCGGCCGCCTCGGACTGTCCGGGCTCGCACGTCGACGGGACCCGGTTGGCGACCGTCGCCGCGAACGGCCACCCGGTCGTGTACGACGTGACGACGGGTCGGCTCGTCTGGGAGTCATCGGTTCCCGGAACGATCGGCGGATTCGTCGACGGCGTCCTTCACCTCGATGACGACGACGGCGGGTGGCTCGTCGACTTCGAGACCGATCGCCGATTCGACACCGGGGAGCCGATGGTGGCTCTCGCGGCGGGCGTCGACGACGTCATCGTGTTGACGACCCACGAGCGGGTCAAGGCACTCGATCGGGCCACGGGGGACACCCGTTGGCAGTCTCCGGGCCGGGCCGTCGCCGTCGTCGGCGGGGTCGTTCTCGTGGTGACCGACGATGGTCCGACCCGGTTGTCCGCCGTACCCGTCTAGACCGTCGCCGTGCTCTCCGCTTGGTTGGTTAAACGTCTCGCTTGGTTGGTTAAACGTCTCGCTTGGTTGGGCAAATGTTCGAATTAGGCGCGTTTTCGCAATTTGCCCAACCAAGCGGAACTTTTGCCCAACCAAGCGGAGTTCGGGGTGGACGGTTGCGCGGCGCGAGTCGACCCGAGGTGACCAGCGGGTGGGACTCTCGGTGGTCGATTCGCGTTTCGCCTGTTAGCCTTCTGCCCATGCGCTCGCTACTGCTCACCAAGCGGCGCGCGATCGACTTCTGCCTGATCGCCGCGTCCCTGTGTCGTCCTTAACCGGCGACCTTTCAGCGCGCGCGGATTCGCCCACAGTGGCGGTTCATCTCCGTCGGTGATCCTCGAATCGGTACCGGCCTTCGGCCGTCCGACGAGCGTACCCACCGATTATCCACAGTGATCACCCGCGGGTGGCGCGCGGTCACGGTCGCCCTTGGCATTCCCATTCCCATTGCCCAACGGCACCATTTCCAAGGAGCAACCCGCATGAGCCGTGACACCGTTCTGGTCTCGCCCGCCTGGGCAGAGTCCAACATAGACGCCGACGGCGTCGTCTTCGTCGAGGTCGACGAGGACACCGCCGCCTACGACACGGGACACATTCGAGGCGCCGTCAAACTCGACTGGCGCACCGACCTGCAAGACCCGGTCCGACGCGACTTCGTCGACGCCGAGCAGTTCTCGAAACTACTGTCGGAGCGCGGCATCTCGCGCGATGACACCGTCGTCCTCTACGGAGGCAACAACAACTGGTTCGCCGCGTACGCGTACTGGTACTTCAAGCTGTACGGCCACACCGATGTGCGACTGCTCGACGGCGGCCGCAAGAAGTGGGAACTCGACGCGCGCGAGCTCACCACGGACGCCCCGAACCGACCCACGACGTCCTATGTGGCATCCGCTCAGGATCTGTCGATCCGGGCGTTCCGCGACGACGTCCTCGACGCGATCGGCGCGGCCAACCTGGTCGACGTCCGCTCGCCAGACGAGTACGCGGGCCGTCTGCTCGCGCCGGCGCACCTGCCGCAGGAGCAGTCCCAGCGACCCGGCCACGTGCCCACCGCGATCAGCGTTCCGTGGAGCAAGGCGGCCAACGAGGACGGCACCTTCAAGTCCAATGAGGAACTGGCGACGCTGTACGGAGGCGCCGGGCTCGACACGTCCCGTCCCACGATCGCCTACTGCCGTATCGGCGAGCGCTCCTCGCACACCTGGTTCGTGCTGCGTGAGCTGCTCGGCCACACCGATGTCCGCAACTACGACGGTTCGTGGACCGAGTACGGCTCGCTCGTGGGCGTGCCGGTCGCGGTCGGCGACGAGCCCGGAAAGGCGGCCTGACATGACCGCGAATGTGACGACGACGGCGGCCGGTTGCGGCGCGCCCGCTCAGACGGGTTCGCTGCCCGCGTCGGTCGATCTGGCGACGGAGACGGTCGTGTCGGGGCGGGTCCTCGACGCCGCCGAGCGGCCCGTCGAGGGCGCGTACGTGCGCCTGCTGGACGCCTCGGGCGAGTTCACGGCCGAGGTCGTGACCGCCGACGGCGGGGTGTTCCGTTTTTTCGCGGCGCCGGGCGACTGGACGCTGCGGGCGCTGTCACGCTCGGGCGAGGCCACGGTCTCCGTCGGCGCGTCGGTCGGTCTCAATGACGTGACGGTGTCCGTGTCCCGCTGACCCGACACCACCACCACGACGAAGGCCCGGCGAGTGTGGGATGCCCGCCGGGCCTTAGTCGTGCGCGCGCCCGGCTTTCGCGACGACGCGCACGAGGTCAGCGGCGCGGGTCGGCGAGCTTCGGGCCGACGCGAGGAGGCTCCCGCATACGACCGGTATGCGGGAGCCTCCTCGAGTGGAACCGTGCGGGCGGGTCGCCCTCTAGTCCTTCTTGTCGAGATAGCTGTCGTCGACGTACTTGGACGGGTCGAAGTCCGAGATGTCCTTACCGGACACTTCGGCGCTGATCTTCGCGATGTTGACGAGCCCCTCCTCGTTGGTGGACAGGTCCGGCGAGAAGATCTCGTTGGAGTGGATGAAGTCGTACGCGGCCGTCGCGGCGGCGTCGTCCACGTCGGCGTACTCCTTGAGCACGCGCACCGACTCGTCCTTGTTGGCCGCGTCGGCGAAGAACTTCGCGGCGTCGGCGAGCCCCTGTGTGAAGCCGGTCGCGGCCTCGGGGTTCTCCTTGGCCCACGGGCCGTTGACGATCGACGGCGTCTCCAGCCAGAACTCGTCGTACCAGCCGAGCATCGTCGCGCCCGATTCCTCGGCGAGCGTGTCGAACGGCGGGATCAGGAGGGCGCCCTGCACCTGCTCGTTCTCCATCGCGACGACGCGGTCGCTCGAGTTGGCGATGGCGACCGGCGTCAGGCTCTCCGGGTCGACGCCCGCCTGCTGGAGCATGTAGACCATCAGCTCGTAGGTGCCGCCTTCGACGGCGCCCGCGGTGACCTGCGCGCCTTCGAGGTCGGAGATCTCGTCGACGCCGGGAGCGCCGTACAGACGCAGCGCCGCCTTCTGGAGCAGCGTTCCGGTGATCGCGATGTCGGCGCCTTCGTCGACGGCCTTGATCACGTTGTCGCCCAAGGCGATGCCGGCGTCGGCGGAGCCCGACGCGACGGCCTGCACGAGGGCTCCTGAGTTCTGGACCTGGATGTCCTCCACGGTGATCCCGTGGTCGGCGTAGAAGCCCTGGTCCTTGGCAATGGCGTGCAGCCATTGGAGCGATCCGGGGCCGAGCACCGCGACGCTGACCGTCTTGGTGTCGCCGCCGGTGTCGTCCGATCCGCACGCGGCCAACGGCAAGGCGAGTGTGGCCGCCAGCGCCGCGGTGAGTATTGTCCGTCGTTTCGTCATGTCGGTTCCTTGCGAAGAGTTGGTGGGCCCCTTGGTCGTCGCGTCAGTTCAGCCCGAGGCTGCCGCGGACTTCGTCCTCGATGAGCGACCAGATGTGATCGACGATCCGGCCGAACTGAGGTGTGCGTTTCACCGGGAGTTCGCGGGGCCGATCGAAGGGCACCGGAACGATCTCGCGGACTGTCCCCGGTCGGGCGGACAGGACCACGACCCGGTCGGCGAGGTAGACGGCCTCGTCGATCTGGTGGGTGATGAAGACGACCGTCTTGCGGTCGGCGGACCAAATGCGCAGCAACTCGGCTGACATGATCTCGCGGGTCTGCGCGTCGAGGGCCGCGAACGGTTCGTCGAGCAGGAGCACCTGCGGGTCGACGGCGAGGGCGCGGGCGATGTTGACGCGCTGCCGCATCCCGCCGGAGAGTTGCCGTGGGTACAGGTTGGCGGCGTCGGCGAGTCCGACGGCCTCCAGCCCCTTCATGGCGACTTCCCTGGCGTGGGCGCGGCGCTGTCCGGAGAGCACGAGGCCGTAGGCGACGTTGTCGAGCACGGTGGACCAGGGCAGGAGGTTGTCCGATTGGAACACCATGGCCCGGTCGCTGCTGGGTCCGGTGACGAGGCGGCCTCCGGACGTGATCGTTCCGGCCGTGGGTTTGAGGAGCCCGTCGAGCAGCCGCAGCAGCGTCGACTTGCCGGAGCCGGAGGCGCCGACGACGCACACGAACTCGCCCGGTTCGACCTCCAGGTCGAGGTTTCGCAGCGCCTCCACCGGCTCCCGGCGCGGCGGAGTGAAGATCAGGTCGACGCCGTCGACCACGATCCGTCCTGGATCGACGTCGTTCATGAGTCCTCCCTCCATGGGGCGAGTCGTTTCTCCAACGCCGTCAGACCGAACGACGCGACGAGGCCGACGGCGCCGAGCACGACGACGTAGCCGAGCAGGCGCGCGGTCTGGTAGGACTGGGCGGCGGCCGCGATGGCGAAGCCGAATCCGGACACCGCGCCGAAGAACTCCGCGACGATGACGCCGACGAGCGCTCGGGCGAACGCGACGCGGACGCCGCTGACGAGGAACGGAACCGAGTGCGGGATCGTCACGGTTCGCAGTACCTGGATGCGGGTCGCGCCGTAGGAGCGCGCCGTCTCGATCAGGTTCGGTTCGGCGCTGCGCAGTCCGGCGTCGGTGTTCGTGATGACGGGGAAGATCGCCATGAGGATGACGACGGCGACCTTGCTGGCGACGCCGAAGCCGAGGCCGGCAGTGAACAGCGGCGCCAGGGCGACGATCGGCAGTGAGTACAGCGCGGTCAGGATCGGGTCGAGGGTCTGCCGGACGGGCTTGCTTCCGGCGAGGATCGCGCCGATGGCGAAACCGCCGAAGACGGCCAGCGGGAACGCGATCGCGAGTTCGAGCATCGTCGTGGCGAGGTTCTTGGTGAACGCGCCCGACTCGATCTCGGTGTAGAGGGCCGTCGCGACTTCCGTCACCGGCACCAGGAGGAGCCGGTTGTCGATCAGGTAGGTCGCCGCGAGTTGCCACACGCCGAGGAAGAGGGTCAGCGACAGGACGAGGCGGGTCGCCGACGCTCCTCGCGTCGATCCACCGAGCCAGGCGAAGACCCCTACTCCTCGCCGCTCATCGGTTCGTGTCATCGGCGGCGCCCGTCAGCACGGCGGGTCTGCGTGCCGCAGCCCGGTTCTCCGGTGACGCGGCCGTCGGCGAAGACGGTCTTGCCGCCGACGAAGGTCCGCACGGGCATGCCGGTGTAGACCTCGCCCGCGTACGGCGTGTACCCGATCTTGCTGAGCACCTCGTCGTCGGTGACGGTCTCGGTCTTCTCGGTGTCGACGAGGACGAGGTCGGCGTCGGCTCCGACGGCGATCTCACCCTTGCCCTCAAGGTCGAAGAGTTTGGCGGGGGCGGTGGAGCAGGCCTCGACGACGCGTTCGAGGGAGAGCCGTCCGTGGTGGGCGGCGTCGAGCAGCATGCGGGCGTAGAACTGTGTCGACGGTGTGCCGGTGTTGGCCTTCCAGCCGTCGGTCCAGCCGATCTCCTTCTCCTCCCGCGTGTGCGGCGCGTGGTCGGTGGACACGAGGTCGATCGTGCCGTCGCGGAGGCCGTTCCACAGTGCCTCGTGGTGCTGTTCGGGCACCCAGTAGGACAGGGCGTACGAGCCGAGCCGTTCGATGTTCTCCCAACGGTGCCCGAGGAACAGCGCCCACGGGTTGATTTCGGCGGTTACCCGCTGTCCGCGTCGTTTCGCCTGGGCGATGAGCTGGACGCTGCGTTCGGTCTGGACGTGCAGCAGGTGCAGGTGGACGCCCGTGGCCTCCTGGAGGCGCAGGAGGGTCGCGATGGCGCTGTCCCAGATGAGTCCATTGTGGGCGGCGTAGGCGCGGGCGTACGCGAGGGCGTCGCGTTCTCCACGATCCCAGAATCCCTTTTCAATGTGGTCCATGAGCGCCTGGTCGTGTGGGTGGACCATGAGCGCGACGTCGGCTGCGGCGCATGCCTCCATGATCGCCATAAGCTGTCCATGATCATGCACTCCGATGCCCGGCATGTGCGGGTAGTCACGGCCCGTGTCGACGACCATGAACACCTTGAACGCCGCGACGCCCATCTCCGCGATGCGGGGGATCTGCTCCAGGTCGGTTCCGGCGGCGTTGACGTTCCAGTTGACGATCGCGCTCGACCGGTACAGGCCGAACATGTCCTCGACGACCTCGGCGGTGTTCGGCACGGGGTAGACGTTCGGCATCGCGAAGGTCGTGGTGACGCCTCCGGCCGCGCACGCGGCGGTCGCGCTGGCGATGTCCTCCTTGTGCGTGAAGCCGGGCTCGCGGTGGTGACTGTGCACGTCGATGAACCCCGGCATCAGGGTCAGTCCCGTGGCGTCGACGGTCTCGGCCGCGTCCAACGACTCACCAGGCATCACGAGCGCGGCGATCCTGCCGTCGCGGATGGCGACGTCGGCCGCGCGGACGCCATGGGCGTTCGCGATTCTCGCTCCGGTAATCGCTGTATCGAAGGCCATAACAGGTGCTCCTAGCTGGCGTTCCCACTGAGGGTGACGATTGATGCGTGGAACACTATATGACGGATCTGTTAGAACATAGGGTATGAGTGATTCGATATCCGCAACTGGTGATGTCACCTTGCGCGACCTTCAGACGTTCATCTCGGTCGCGACGACTGGAAGTTTCCGCTCGGCCGCCCAACGGATGTATACGTCGCAACCAGCCGTCTCCCGAGCGATCGCCCGCCTGGAACGCGCCGTCGGAGCCGAACTCCTCGAACGCGGTCCGCGCGGCGCCCGCCTCACCGCGGCCGGGGCGATCGCGGCCGAACACGCGCACCGAGTCGCCGCGACCCTGTCGGCGCTGCGCACCGACCTCGCCGAAGGACAGCGGTCCCACATCCGGCTGGGCGCCGCCGCGACCGCCGCCGGGTCGTATCTGGCCCCGTTCCTGGCCGAATGGATCCCCGCGCACCCGACCGTCCGCGTCGAGGTGCTGGAGGACGGCGCCGTCAAACTCCGCGAACGCCTCGCCGTCGGCGAGTGCGACCTCGCGATCGTCCCGCTCCCCGTGAGCGGCGAACTCGAGGCGATTCCACTCGCCCACCTGACGGTCTGCGCCTTCTTCCCGCAGGGCCACACGCTCGACACCGGGCAACCGACGATCGCCGTCGAGGAACTCATCCCCTACCCGCTGGTCGTCAACAACACCAACTTCATCGCGGGTCGACTCTTCGAGCAGGAATGCGAGGCCGCCGGGCTGTACCCGCGCATCCTGTACCGGTCGAACGTCGGCCAGACGCTCGCCGCGCTCGCCGAGGCGGGGCTCGGCGTCGCCGTCTTCGGGGACACCGTCGACCTGCGCGGCTTCGACCTGGAGTCCCGCAGCGTCCGGATCGAGAACGGGCAGCGCATGGGCCGGGAGCTGGCCGTGGCCTGGCATCGCACCGAGACGCCAGAGTGGATGCGCCAGTTCGCCTCCGACCTGGCCCAGTTCCAGCACCGCCGCACCGAGACGGAATGACGGGCGAGCCGTCGTCAGGCGTCGAGGCGCGCTTCGAGCCGGTCGGCGGCGCTCAGCCGAGACGGGCGAGATCGCGGGCCAGGTGGGACCGGCGGAGACCCCGGGCGCGCAGTCGGCGGGTGTCGGCGCGGTTGTCGTACATCAGCTGGACGTGGAAGTAGTTGACGTGCTCGAGCGCGGCGAAGGCGGCGAACGCGAGACCTGGGATCGTCGCCGCTCCCGGGTCCCGTTCGGTCGCGGTCGCCGTCCAGGCCAGCACGGCCGCGAGCACGACGGGGTTGGCCAGACGCAACGCCGCGAAGACGCGAACGCCAGGAGGTAGCGGCGCACCGGTCGACAGTTGCCGCAGCTTCGCGGTCCAGTACCCGGCGCCCTCAAGGAGAAGCAGCGCGAACACCGCGAAGCCGGCGAGGTTCACCGCCGTCACGGGCAGCCCGACGACGCCGAACCAGATCGCCCACTGGAGCGGGATGTTGACGAGCTCGCCCACCAGGAGGGATCGCAGACGTCGTCGAATCCGGGACCGAACACTCATGCGCGCACTATCGCACGCGTCCAGGTCGCGTCGACTCGGCGCCGATCCCGGAGACACTATGGACGATCATGGGCGCCGGCGCACGTCCCGACGGCTCGGACTCGCGACCGACATCGCGACGCGACCGTCGACTCGTCCGACCGCCGATCCGACTCGTGACGGCGGCCGTCCGACCCGCCGACACGTGCCCGCGAGTTTCGGCCCGACCGGTCACGGGTGCCCGGCGTGGGCCGCGTGGCGGGGGGTGCGCATAGTAGGGGGGTGATGAACCTCAAGCCGCTGCCGAGACGTGTCTGGGGTGCCATGCGGCGCCGGAAGATCACCGTCGCGATCGCGGCATGGGGTCTGCTCGTCGCGATATTGGCGTTCACGGCGCCGTCGGTGACGGTCGCCGAGCAGTCGCCACTCGCGCGAGCGTTGCCCGTGGTCAACGAGGCCTCGACTCTCGCCGTGTCGGCCCTGTCGAACGACGGCGAGGCGTTCACCGTCGGCGCGTTGGTCTTCGACGGCGACTGCTCGATCACCCTGGTGCGGTCCGGTCATCGATACACGCGCAGTATCACGGCCCACGTCGACTCGGCCGAGGTCGCGCCGACCGCGCACCGGCTCGCGAAGACGTTGAAGAAGAAGTACCCGCTCGTCAAGGGCGGCACGGACAAGCGGCCGCGATACTCGGCGATCGTCGACGAGTACGTCGCGTTGGAGCTGTCGACCGACGACAACACCGTCACCTGGAAGTCCGAGACCGGCTGCCGCCCCGACAGCGACACGACGGCCGTGCTGCAACCGCCGTTCAACCACCCGGCGGAGGCCGCGACGGCGATGGACCTGCTCGGCGTCATTAGTCCATCATGGACAATCGGCGAGGTGTCCTGTCTCGGTGACGGCGGCACCGTCGCCCGGACCGCGTGGGCGACCGGTCGTCTTCCCGACGACGCGGACGCCGACATCGCGGCCGTCGTCGAGCGTCTGCCGGGCGACGCGATCGTCCGCGTCGCGAAAGAGAAGCACGTGTCGTACCTGTGGCAGGGCCGCTCGCTGACGGTCTCCCTGACCGGTCGCGTCGTCACCGCGAGCGCGACCCAGGCCTGCCCGTCAGCCTGATCACTCGAACGATCGCCGCGTCGAGTCCTGTCGCACCCATGTCCCATCATCGACGCGAAGGCGCCGGTGAGCGATCACTGGCGCGGATACGCAATTCGGACAGAAGGAACGGGCTCATGGGAATCGTGACGGCGTCGTTGTCGATATCGGTGGACGGATATGTCGGCTCCGCCGACGAGGGGCAGTGGTGGCCGGTCCACGAACGCCTCCACCAATGGGTCTTCGACCTGCGAAGCTGGCGCGCGCGGCAGGGCATGGACGGCGGCGTCGACTCGGTGTCGTCCCAAATCGTCGAGGACGAGTTCGCCAACGCGGGCGCCTACGTGATGGGTCGCGACATGTTCGACTTCGGTGAGGAGCCGTGGGGCGACGATCCGCCGTTCCGGGCGCCGGTGTTCGTGGTGACGCACCGGGAGAGGGAGACGCTGCGTCGTCAAGGCGGCACCACTTTCACCTTCGTCACCGACGGGGTCGCGGCGGCGATCGAGCGCGCCCGGGCCTCCGCCGGCGATCGCGACGTTCGGCTGTCGGGAGGCGCGAGCGTCGTCCGTCAGGCGATCGCTGCCGGACTGCTCGACGAGCTGAATCTGCATCAGACGCCCGTCCTCCTCGGTGCGGGCGTCCGACTGTGGGACGACATCGGTCCGCAGTGGAGGGAAATGGAGCCGACGCGGGCCGTCGCCGGTGACGGCGTGACCCATCTGACGTACCGGTTCACCCGCGACGCCTGATTCGGTCGAGCCGCCGCGGACGCCGACGGTCGTGGCGCTCGTTCAGCGCTCGACGTCGGCGTGCAGGGTGCGGTAGATGTCCTCGGTGCCGAGCGCGCCGAGCGTCCGGTCGCCGTCGCGAACGGCGACGAAACCGGTGTCGCCGTCGAGCAGGGCCGACAGCGCCTCGCGCAGGGTCGCCGTCAGCGGGACCTCCGGGTGGTTCCCGGGCGGCACCTCGACGAGTTCGTCCGCCGACACGGAGGTGACGGACAGCCGTTTCACGCCACGGTCGGACCCGACGAAGTCGGCGACGAACGGGCTCGCCGGTTCGGCGAGGATCTGGGCGGGGGTCCCGTACTGCTCCAGGGTCGCGTGCTGTGACAGGACGGCGATCTTGTCGCCGAGCCGGATCGCCTCATCGACGTCATGCGTCACGAAGACGATCGTCTTGCCGACGTCGGCCTGCAACCGCAGGAACTCCTCCTGGAGACGGCCGCGCGCGATCGGGTCGACCGCCGAGAACGGCTCGTCCATGAGCAGCACGACCGGGTCGGCCGCGAGCGCCCTGGCGACGCCGACGCGCTGCCGCTGACCGCCCGACAACTGGTGGGGGTAGCGCTCGCCGAAGGTCTCGACGTCGAGCCCGACGAGCTCGAGGAGTTCCGCGACCCGATCCGCGACGCGGCGTTTCGACCAGCCGAGCAGGCGCGGGACCGTGCCGACGTTGGCGCTGATCGTCTGGTGCGGGAAGAGACCGACGTGCTGGATGACGTAGCCGATCGTGCGGCGCAGCAGCACCGGGTCGGTCGCCATGACGTCGCGATCCCCGACGTGGATGGCTCCGCCGCTCGGTTCCAGCAGACGATTGATCATGCGGAGCACAGTGGACTTTCCGCAGCCGGACGGACCGACGAGGGCGACGAGTTCCCCGGCCGTGATGTCCAGACTCAGGTTCTCGACGGCGACGACATCCCCGTCGTACACCTTGGACACCCCGTCGAGTCTGATCGGCGCGGCGGTAGCGGCAGACATCCCTCGACCTTATCGTGATCGTCGCGTCCCCATCTCCCCGAGACGGGAGACCCCTCCCCCGAGGCCATCCACGTCGGTCGATTCATCGGACTCGGTCGCGCGACGGTCGGCCCGCTTCGCGTCCGCCCGGCCGACCGCTGCCGACGAAGGCGCCGGTCAAGCCGTACGGCGGACGTCACCGTGACAGTGGACCGATGATGGTGGAGGGACGCACCGCCACCGACCGAGCCGACGGCGACCCTCACCCGACGCCACCGACCTGTACGGTGGCGTCATGTCGGTATCGATCGGGCTGAATGATCCACGCAATCCGTGGTTCTCGTGGTCCTATGTCGAGTCGAACGCGTCGGTCCTCCTCGACGCGCTCGCCGAACACGTCCGCCTGACGGTGATATCGGTGCTCATAGCGGCCGTGATCGCGATCCCGCTCGGCATCCTCGCGGCCCGGTCCCGCTCGGCCTCCACCGCGATCCTGTCGGTGTCCGGCGTGCTCTACACGCTCCCGTCGCTGGCGGTGTTCGCGCTGCTCGTCCCGTTCATGGGATTGTCGGAGGCGCCCGTCGTGATCGGTCTCGTCATGTACGCGCTGCTGATCCTGGTCCGCGCGACCCTGACGGGGCTCCGCCAGGTGCCCATCGAGGTGATCGACGCGGCCGGCGGCATGGGATACGACCGACGTCAGCTCCTGTCGCGCGTCCGACTCCCACTGGCCCTGCCATCGGTGATGACGGGCCTCCGAATCGCCACCGTCTCGACCGTCGCGCTCGTGACGGTGGGCGCGGTCGTCGGGCACGGCGGCCTCGGCGGGCTGATCCTCACCGGTTTCCGCAACAACCTGTACAAGCCGCAGATCGTCACCGCGACCATCATGTGCGTCCTCCTGGCGCTCGTCTTCGAGGTGCTGCTGGCGCTCGCGACGCGAGCCATGACCCCGTGGACGAGGCGGTGACGGCGTGAACGCTTTGACCGAAGCCTTCGTCTGGCTCAACGACCCGCTCAACTGGACCAACCCCGGCGGCATCCTCGACCTCCTCGGCCAGCACCTCTACCTGTCCGGCCTGTCGGTACTGCTCGGCTGCGTCATCGCGTGGCCGATCGGACTGTGGCTCGGACACACCGGGCGCGGCGGCGCGGGGACCGTCGTCGTCGCGAACCTCACCAGAGCCATCCCCACGCTCGCCCTGCTGAGCCTGTTCCCGTTGACGGCCTTGGGTTTCGGAACATGGTCGGTCGTCATCCCGCTGTCGGTGTTCGCGATCCCGCCCCTGCTGGCGACCGCGTACACCGGAATGCGCTCCGTCGACGCCGACGTCCGCGACGCCGCGACGGGCATGGGACTGTCGCCCGTCCAAGTCCTGACCCGCGTGGAGTTCCCGCTCGCGATCCCGCAACTGGCCAGCGGCTTCCGCACGGCCGCGGTCCAGGTCGTGGCGACCGCGACGCTCGCCGCGCTCGTCAACGGCGGGGGCCTCGGCGTCATCATCAACCGCGGCTTCGGCCAGTCGATCGCCGCCGGTGGCGGTCTCATCCTCGCGGGCGGCATCCTCGTCGCGTTGCTCGCCCTCATCATCGAGGGAGTCCTAGCGCTCGCCGAGAAGTACGTGACCCCGCGCCCGCTGCGGACCTGACCACCGGTCGCCCCTTGAGCATCCTCATCGGACTCGACGCCTCGATCCGCTGACCGACCCGTCGCGACGTCGGCGAATCTCACGATCCCCGGGAGACGAACCGAACGCCGTCCATCGTCGCCAACGGCCACAACGCATCCGACCGCCACCGTGGCCGTCCGTCGCCCCTGCGGCGCACGGCACACACAAAGTCGTGCCCCGTTCGATCGCCTCACCGCATAGGGTGGACCGATGACCCCCAAGAGGATGAAGACTCTGGCCATTCTTCCGGCCGCGGGCCTGCTGGCACTCGGCCTGGCCGCGTGCGGTGACGCCGGGTCGTCGGGCACGACGGCCCCCGAAGACGTCGAGGGCGCCGGGTGCGCGCCCATCGCGGGCGACACCCTGATCGCACTGGAAGACGACAAGAACCTCCAAAACGCCGACAACATCGTCGCCGCGTTCAACGCCGACGCGGCCGACCCGGCGGCGGTCGCGGCACTCGACAACGTCGCGGCCGAACTGACGACCGAGGCGCTCATCGAGCTGAACAAGGCCGTCGACATCGACCGGATGTCCCCCAGCGAGGCTGCCGAGCGCTTCGTCGAGCAGTACGCGCTCACCGACGACCTGGAGAAGGGCTCCGGCGACTTCAACGTCGGCCACGCGAACTTCTCCGAGTCGCAGACCCTCGCCACGGTCTACCAGATCGTGCTGGAAGCGGCCGGCTTCGATGTTGAACTCACCGACGTCGGCAACCGCGAGGTGTACGAACCGGCGCTCGAGTCCGGCGAGTTCGACGTGATCCCGGAGTACGCCGCGACGCTCGCGGAGTTCCTCAACACCGCCGCCAACGGCGGCGACGCGGAGCCGATCGCGTCCCCCGACATCAAGGCCACCATGGACGCCGCCCGGCCCGTCGCCGAGGAACGCGGTCTGGTCCTCGGTGAGGCCTCCAGCGCCGCCAACCAGAACGCCTACGCCGTCACCACCGCCTTCGCCGACGAGCACGGCGTCCGCACCCTGTCGGAGTTCGCGGAGAAGTGCAGCGGCAAGGACACCGTCCTCGGTGGACCGCCGGAGTGCCCGGACCGCCCGTTCTGCCAGCCCGGCCTCGAAGAGGTGTACGGCATCCAGGTCGGCCAGTTCGAGCCGCTCGACATCGGGACCCTGAGCAAGCAGGCGCTCGCCTCGGGCACCGTGACGATCTCGGCGGTCCTGTCGACCGACGGCAGTCTCGCCGACGGCGCGACCGTCAACCCGGACGAGACCCCCGAATCCGACTGACCGTTCGACATCGAACCCCGCTCGGCCGTGGTCGAGCGGGGTTCGTCACGTTTGGACACGTGCCGTTGTTCCGCGATTCGTCGAACCGGTCGAGCGTTACCGCGTGTGACGACCATTCCCAATGAGAGTATTCGGATCCAGACTCTCAGCAAAAATTAAATCGCTACATTTACATTCTTATTGACGTTCGTGGACTATCGCGGCATTCTGGCATTTCCTTTAGTGTTCAACGATTCTCACAATAGGGAGTGTCCATGCCTCAGCACTCGCGCCGCGCATTCCTCGCGGCGGCGGTCGCGATCCCCACGACGGCGACGGTGGTCGGCCTGACCAGCGGCACCGCCCAGGCGGAGTACGCCTTTCCTCGCAAACTCAGAGAGGGCACGTCCGGTTCGGACGTGAAGCAATTGCAGATCCGGGTCGCGGGCTATCCGGGATACAACTCGGTGATCTCCATCGACGGCGAATTCGGCCCGAAGACCAAGGCGGCCGTCAAGCGATTCCAGGCGGCCTATGGACTGGCGGCGGACGGAGTCGCCGGGCCGGCCTCGTTCAAGAAGATCTACTCACTTCAAAGCGCTGACAACACGCCGATCCACTTCACCTACGGGGAACTCAACAAGTGCAACAGCAGTTGGGGCGGCGGTAGGGTCTCGGCGGCGACGGCCAAGTCGAGCGCGTTCCGTCTGATGTGGAAGCTGGAGGCCCTGCGGCACGCCCTCGGCGATCGTCCGATCACGATCAGCAGCGGCTTCCGCAGCGTCTCGTGCAACAACGCCGTCGGCGGCCACTCCTCCAGCCGCCACCTGTACGGCGACGCGGCGGACCTGACCGGTTCCCACTCGCTGTGCACTCTGGCCAAACGGGCCCGGTATCACGGATTCCGCAACATCCTCGGCCCCGGCTTCGACGGGCACGGGGACCACGTCCACGTCGCCAGCGGCGGAAGCACCTGGTCGGCCCCGAACTGCGGCGTCTAGAAGCGGGAGCCGCGAGTCCGCTCCCGCGGTGAACGGGATCCGGGTGGACGCGTTGCGTTGTCGGCCATGCCTTCCGGCGGGCGTTCACGCACGACGTCGATGAGCCGACCGGGCCCGATGCGGCTGGAGCGGGTCGAAACGGCCGGGCCGCGAGCGTCGGGGACCGGCACCCCGGCGCCCGAAGTCGGGATCACGGCGTGGCCACGCCCCGTCGACCGTCGGCGCCCCGGCGGCCGTGGGCGGCGATCAGGGCGCGGTCGAGAGCGGGAGCTGCTCGGTGTCTCGCGGGTCGAGAAGGCGGACGTCGCCTCGGTCGACGGACGCGAACAGCGCGACCGTCGCGGCGTCCTTTCCGACGTGTCCCTCGGTGCGGATCAACTGCTCGGCGAGGAACGGCCGCAGCGCCGCGCCGGGAATCGCGGCCGGGATCGCGCCGCCGGTGGGAAACGTCAGCAGGACCATGCCGTAATGCCGCCGCAGGCCGGGCCGCAACGTCGGCTGGAAGTACGGGACGTCGACGGCCACGCCGCCGTTGCGGGCGTAGAACCGCAGCCGGCCGGTCGGGTCCCCGTACGCCTCGGTCGGCTCGTACGCGGCGGGGTGCTCGGCCTCCGCGAGGATCAGCCTCGGTCGATACCGGGCGTGCCAGGTCGCCAGCGCCTCCCGCAGCAGCGGAGCCCCGATGCCGCCGCCACGTCGACCGCCCGTGACGGCGAGGTAGGCGAGCAGGACCGTGTCGCTGTGCGGCAGGTGTTCGGCGACGGCCGTCGCGAGTGGTGAACCGTCGCGGTCGACGACGGCGAGCGCGTGCGCCGCCCCGTCGTCGAGGGCCGCGGCCAGGCCCGCGGACGTCAGGAGCTCGGTCGGCGGGAACGCGGGGGCTAGGACCCACCGATACACGTCGGCCCAGAGCGGCCCCGATGTATCGATGTGGACGATCCGCACGTGGCTGTCGGTGGTCACAGCGTCGCAGCCTACCGCCGCCGACGCGGTCCGCGGTGGTCGCGAGGGCCGGTGTCGCCGACCGGCGCTACTTGTCGATGTCGCCGACGACGAAGAACATCGAGCCGAGGATCGCGACCAGGTCCGGCACGAGGCAGCCGACGAGCACGGTCGACAGCGCCGCGACGTTGGCGTACGAGGCGGTCCGCAGCTTCAACCGCCACGGGGTCTTGTCGCCGCGCGACACGAGGTAGTAGCCGTTGACGCCGAGCGGGTTCTCCGTCCAGGTGTAGCCGTGGCCCTCGGGTGCCTTCACGACCTTGGGCAGGCGGACGTTGACGGGGCCGCCGATCGTCGCGACCCGGCGGAGGCTCTCCTCCGCGAGGTCCAGTGAGACGTACACCTGGTCGAGGAGGCATTCGAAGCGGGCGTGGCAGTCACCGGCGGTCCGGGTCACGACCGGGACGTCGAGCTCGCCGTACGCGAGGTACGGCTCGTCCCGGCGCAGGTCGAAGTCCAGTCCGGAAGCGCGGCCGACGGGGCCGGAGACGCCGANGCCNNNGGCGGTNCGGGCGAGGAATATCTCGTTGCGCCGGATGAGGTCGTCCAGTTTGGTCATTCCGGCGCGCACGTCGTCGACGGCGCGCAGCGCCCGCGTGACCCAGCCGGACGGGACCTCCTCCTTCAGTCCGCCGATCCTGTTGTACATGTAGTGGATCCGGCCGCCACTGGCCTCCTCGAAGACCCGTTGGAGCTTCTCGCGTTCGTCGAAGGCGTAGAACATCGGCGTGATCGCGCCGATCTCCAGTGGGTACGAGCCGAGGAACATCAGGTGATTGAGGACCCTGTTCATCTCGGACAGCGCGGTGCGCAGCCACGTCGCGCGTTCGGGGACCTCGATGCCCATGGCGCGTTCGACGGCGAGGGCGACGCCGACCTCGGAGCAGAACGCCGACAACCAGTCGTGCCGGTTCGCGAGCATCAGTATCTGCCGATAGTCGCGCACCTCGAAGAGCTTCTCGGCTCCCCGGTGCATGTACCCGATGACGGGCTCGCACGAGGTGACGCGTTCGCCGTCCACAGTGAGTTTGAGGCGAAGGACGCCGTGCGTGGACGGGTGCTGCGGCCCGATGTTGAGCACCATGTCGGCGAACTCTCCGACGCCCGATCCCACACCGACGGTCAACTCGCTCATGCCCATATCGTGTCACGCCCCGACGAGATTCGGGCGGGTCGCCGCCGCGCCACGTCAGCTCCATAGGGGATCGTCACGGTCGGGACGTCACCGCAGGCCGAGCGCCGAACCGTCGACACCGACGGTGCGCCACGTCCACAGGTGCCCGCCGAGCCCGGCCGGGTCGAGCAGCGTCGCGGTGCTCGACGCGGCTCCGAGTGCCCGCAGGTACGTCAGCGGGTCGCGCTCGGCGAGCGCACGGTCGGGCCGTCGGCCGTCGACGCCGAGCGCGAGCAGAGCCTCCCGTTGCCGCAGTGGCGGTTCCGCGCCGAGCGAGTCCATCGCGACGTGGACCGTCAGATCGCGGGAGCCGTCGGGGATCGGCGCGACCTCGCGTCCGTCAGCGAAGGCCGCCACCCAGGCGTCGGGCGGACGGGTGTCCCTTGTATGTCCATAGTCGATGGCGACGGCGGCGCCGCGTCGCAGTCGCCCGGTCAGGCCCGTCCACGCCGCGTCGCGTGGCGCGCCGATCGCGGCGACCCGGCCGGGTTCGGACAGCGGCCACCAGCGTTCCAGCCAGCGCGCGTCCGCGCGGTCCACGGCCTCTCCCGGGCCGGTCGCGCCGCTCTCCGGGTCCACGTGTTGGTACCGATAGGTCCCCGCCGCGTCCCGTTCCGCCAGGTCACAAGGGACGACGTCGAGCAGTTCGCACGCGAGGACCAGGCCCGTCACCTCCTCCGGAACGGTGTCGGCCCAAGCGATCCGCGCGTCGAGCCCGGCCGGGCGGGGCCTGACATCGACGGCGATCGGCGCGAGCCGCCCGGTCCGGTCCCGCTCCGTCAACGCGCTGAGCAGCTCCCCGGAACCGGCGCCGACGTCGACGACCATCAGCGGGTCCGGGTGCCCCAAGGCCGCGTCGATCCGTCCGATGAGGACATCGATGGCGGCGGCGAACACGGGATGCTGGGAACTCGTCGCGAAATGCCCGGCCGGAGCGTGGACGCGGTAGAAGCCGCCCGGCCCGTACAGGGCGTCCCGCATCGCCACCGACCAGCGCACCCGAGTCATGGCGGCAGTCTCCCACGCGCTCCGGCACCGGGACTGCCCCGGATCGTGAACACCACAATGGAATGGTCGACCCGTGACACCGCCAAAACGACTTGCGCCGCCCCTCGACGGCGCTCGACACTGACGCCATGACCGACTACGTCATCCGACCCGCCGACCCCGCAACCGACGCGGCACCCGCCTCCGCCATCACCGCCAAGGCCTTCCCGTACCTCCTCCAGGACGCCACGTCGACGGCCCACCGCATGGGCGACACCCGCAACCAGCCGATGCGCCACGTCGCCGAGATCGACGGGGACGTCGTCGCCTACGCCTCGACCGCGGTCGCCGCGGAGAGCGCCCGCCCCGGAACCGTGGCCCTGTCGCTCCTCGTCGCCGAGGAACACAGGGGCAAAGGCATCGGTTCGGCCCTGCTCGCCCGGCTCGAAGACCACTGGACGGCGATCGGCGCCACGAACGTCGTCGCCCGCGCGACCACCCCGGAGGCCATCCGATTCGGCGAGCGGCACGGCTTCGCGGCCTCCCGCACCGAACGCATCTCACACGTCGCGCTCGCGGACGTGCCGGATCCCCTGCCGATTCCCGAGCCGTACACGCTGCGGTACTACGAGGACGTCGAGCGGGAGGACCTGTACGTCATCGACGGCAAGGTCGTCGGCGACATCCCGTCCGACGGCGGTTGGGCCATGCCGAGCTTCGAGGAGTGGTCGGAGATCTATCTGACGGATCCGCGCCTGGCTCCCGAGCTCACCGCGATCATCTACGACGGCGACGATCCCGTCGCGGTGTCCTGGTTGGAGCGTATCGGCGATCGGGTGTGGTCGGCCCTCTGCGGCACCGACCCCGCGTACCGGGGCAGGGGGCTGGCGAAGGTCGCGAAGACGCACTCGTTGCGCCGGGCGCTCGAACGCGGCGCCGTCGACGCGTACACCAACAACGACGGGACGAACGCCCCGATGCTCGCCGTGAACACCTGGCTGGGGTACCGGCTCTACATCGAACAGCGCACCCTGGTCCGCGAACTCGGATGTTGACCGCGCGCTGAGAAGCGGTGGGGTCGTGAGGGGACGACCCCACCGTCTAACGCTCGGGCCATTCGTGGACGGGCGTGTTCGTCGACGAGTACCGCAGATACCGACGCATCATCGCGTGCAGTGCCGCGTCACGGTCGAGCCCGTCGCGTTCCTCGAAGGACCGCACGCAGCGGTCCTGCCAGACGGCGCCGTTCACTCCGGTGGAGCACCGTCCATAAATGATCGACAGGAACCGGTCGCGATCACGCCGGTCCGTTCCGAGTCGATCGAGACCGTTGGCCGCCAATGGAAGCAGCGTCTCGGCGATGAGTCGCCGCGCGTCCACCCGACCGATGCCCGGCCACTCCAGTACGGAGCCGAGTCCGTACCGGGCGGCGGTGTAGAAATTGTCCCGCGCCTGGGCGAACGTCATTGTCGCCTCGATCGGGGTATCGGCGGCGGCCACCTCGGTGACGAGACCGAGGAAGAACGCCAGGTTCGCGCAGATGTCCGCCGGGGTCGGCCCGGCCGGGAGCACGCGGTTCTCCACTCGCAGGTGCGGCCCCGACGCGGTGACGTCGTAGACGGGCCGGTTCCAGCGGTAGATGGTGCCGTTGTGCAGCCGCAGCTCTCCCAGTTGGGGAACGCCGCCGCGGTCCAGCACCGTGAACGGGTCCTCCGCCTCCAGGATCGACAGCAGCGCCGGGAAGAACCGCAGGTTCTCCTCGAACAGGTCGCCGACGTCGCCGATCCACGCCTCCCCGAACCACGTTCGGGGCCGGACGCCCTGCTCGCGAAGCTCGCGTGGTCGGGTGTCGGTCGCCTGTTCGAACAGGACGATGCGGGTCTCGTCCCACAGTCTCGATCCGAACAGGTAGGGCGAGTTCGCCCCCGCCGCCAGTTGGGCGGCGGCGATCGCCTGCGCCGCGTTCCAATACCTCGGGAACTGGCCCGGCGTCAACTGCAGGTGGTATTGCACGCTCGTGTTGACCGACTCCGCCGCGATCGAGCCGTAATGGGACTGCACACGTTCGACCCCTTCGATGTCCAACGCGATCTCCTCGCCGCGCGCGGCGAGGATCCGCTCGTTCAGCAGCCGATACCGACCGCTGTGGGACAGGACGTCGGGGCCGGCCTGCTCGGAACGCACCGTCGGCAGCATTCCGATGAGCGCGAGGCTGGCGTGCACCTTGGCGGCGTGCTCGTCGATGCGGTGCAGCCAGTCGCGCAGGACGCGCTCGTACGAACTGAGACCGTCTCCGTTGACGGTCCGAGGCGTGAGGTTGAGCTCCAGATTGAACTTGCCGAGTTCCGGTTGCACCGAACCGGTCTCGTTCGCCATGTCGTGCGCGAGCGCGGACAGGACTTCGGCGTTGCGCATCGCCGGGTCACAGTCCTCCGTGACCAGGTTCAGCTCGAGCTCAAGCCCAGTTAAAGTCCGTTCGGTGTCGAAACGGTCCTCATCGATCAGCACGCGAAGCGCGTCCACGCAGCGGCGCAACTTCGTGCGGAAATGGCGTCGATCGACGTAGCTAAACGCGTTAATCGATACTTCCTCGCCCATCCGGGGTCCTCCACGGGGTTGACGTAGTAGACACCAACGGTAGAGCGGGAAGTGACGCTCCGGCTACCTACCCAGGGTGGGGTCGAATGAGACTATGGACGAGTCATGGACGAACACGGAGCGTCCATATCTGAGTAAGCACAATGGCTCGATCCACATCGCTACGTCCATATTTCGCGGATAAGCGCTGCGTGCGCCTTACGTGCCCGATTCGCTCAGCAGGAGCGTATTCCCACAATATTCGTCCATTGTCTCCATGACATGGCACATCGGAGTGACGAGTTCTGTCGGTATTGCGACATTGACTGGACAGGCGACCGTTCATGATCTATCGGCCGCACCGGTCCCGCCGCCCCGTCGCGCGGAAGAACGCGCCGGAACTCCCCTGCCGCGAACACGCGTGGGGGCCCGCCNNNGNCCGGCGGGCCCGCCTGTCCGGNGGGCCCCCACGGCGGCTCGACTAGGCGGTCACGCTCGGCCGGGACGTCTCGGTCCAGACCCGCACGATGTCGCGAACGGACAGGACGCCGACGACGTCGTGATCCTCGATGACGACGAGGTGGCGGAATCCGCCGCGCACCATCGCGGCGGCGGCCTCCTGCAAGGTCCAGGACGGGTCGGCGTACACGAGATCGCGCGTCAGGTGCGACGAGACGTGCTCGACGTCGACGTCGCCGCCCGCTCCGACGCACGCCATGATGTCGCGTTCGGTCAGGATGCCGTGTCCCTCCCCGTCCGGGTCGATGACGACGGCGGCACCGACCCGCCGTTCGGTCATGAGCGCGGCCGCCTGCCGCAGTGAGTGGGCGGGACCCACCGACAACACTCGAGTACTCATCGCTTCTCTGACCTGCATACCCGCCACCTCACATCTCTTGACAGCGATCACACCGCCGGCCGATCGCCACACGGTGTGCCCCGTTCGTTCATGATCCCGGTCACAGGCGAGGTACGCAATCTTTTCGCGGGGACCGTTTCCGTCGAATCGGCCCGACGGCCTGGCCGCGACTCGTTCACGCCTGCCGGAGGCGGGCGCGGCGAGGGTGGATCGTGCGCGTGGCGCGGCGGGGTGGTTGGATTGGTGCCCTTGGCCCGCTTGGGAGTTCCCGGGCACCGAGGGAAGCCCCACCAACGGCGCGGTTCGCGTCGGCGGCCGTGGCATCCAGTCCTGATGTCGTCGAGTCGTCGGAACGGAAACATGAGTACGCAACCCCCCGCGCCCCGGTACGGCGACTTCCTGGCCGCCAACCGTGGCGGCAACCTGTTCACGCTTCACGTCAATCAGCGCGTCGGCGCCGTGTTCGCCTCGCTCGGATACCGGTTCGGGCTGGCACCGACGGTGTTGACGCTGGTCAACCTCGTCTTCTCGGTCGGCGGCGCCGTCGCGGTGATCGCCGTGGCGGGGCCCGCGTCGCGCGGGGAGCTGCCGTGGTGGCCGGTCGCGCTGCTCGCGGCGGTGTGCTGGCAGATCGCGTACTCGCTGGACTGCGCGGACGGCCAACTGGCCCGGGTCGCGGGCTCCGGTTCGCCCGCCGGGAAGCGCATCGACATCCTGTGCGACGTCGTCAGTCAGACGACCTTCGTCGCGGCGATCGTCACGGTCGTGACGACGTACCACCCGGACACCCCCACGTGGTTCATCGGCGGATTCTGTGCCCTGTGGATGGTCAACCTGGTGACGTCGATCCTGCAGACCGGGGAGAGCTCCGGTTCGATAGTGAAGTCCCGCAACCTGGTGGTCGAGCTCGTCAAATGCATCCGCGACACCGGGGTCATCGTACTCGCGGCGCCGCTCCTGCTCATTATCGCGCCACAGTGGATGTTGTGGTTCGCGGTGTTCTTCGCGGTGACGAACGGCCTGTTCCTCGCGGCCAGCATCGCCGTCACCGCGCGCGCCGCGCTGCGGCACTGACCTCCTCGTACACCGCGAGTTGCCGCTCCAGGCCGATGCCCGGCGCGAACTCGGCGAGGTACCGCGCCCGCGCGACCTCCGTCAAGGCCGGGGCGTCGGCGCGCAACGCCGTCAGGCCGTCCGCGACGGCGCCCGCGTCGGCCGTCACCGCGAGCCCCGCGTCGCCGATCATGTGCGGCGGCCCGCCGAGGTTCGTCGTCAGCACCGGCCGGGCGTTGGCGAGGGCCTCGATGACGACGGTCGGCAGCACGTCCGCGCACAGGGACGTCGTCACGAGGAACGCGGCGGCCCGAATCGCCTCGGTCACGGCGTCGTGCGGCAACGGCCCCCGGTAGACGACGTCGCCGCGACGGTCGGCGAACTCCGCGACGCGTGGGGCCAGCGGCCCGTCACCGACGATCGTGAGCGTCCCGGCGTGCCCCTCGGGGAGTCGCCGCCAGGCGTCGAGCAGCAGGTCGACGCCCTTCTCCTCCGACAACCGGCCGACGAAGACGGCGCCGTCCCCGACGACGTCGTGTTCACCGGGGTCGGGAATCGAGTTCGGCTTCACCGTGATCGCCTCGTCGGCGATCCCGTAGCCGCGCAGATGAGCGGCGATGTCGCCGGTCAACGCGATGAACCGGTCCACGCTGCGCCACAGCGGACGAGACACGGTCAGGGTCGTCGCCATGACGACGCTCTGCGCGCGCGAACCGCGATAGCAGGCGTGCACGATCGCGGGCGTCGGAAAAGCACGGCCCCGGCAGTCGTGGCACAGGTGACCGTCGCGGAAGTACAGGCCGTTGACGCACACCTGCCGAAAGTTATGGACCGTGTGCACGACCGGCACCCCGTGCTCGTGCGCGGTCTCGATGATCGACGGCGACAGCAGCGGGTACGGATTGTGCAGGTGCAGCACGTCGGGGCGCTCACGCGTCAGCAACTCCGCCAGCTCGCGCTTCGCCGAACCGTTCCGGATCGGCGACGTCACCAGCGCGGCCTTGCCGACCGGCGACAACGCGCCGATGTCGTCGCTGTCGCGCAAAAACGGCAGGACCGTCACCCCCGCGTCCGTCAACTGCGCGATGTCCCGGTCGACGACGGAGTTCTCCCCCGACGGCTGCGCCGAGGAGTACCGGTTGTGCGCGATGACGACCTTCACTGTTGCTCCGTTCGCGGGGATCGGAGGTCCATGCTCGCAGACGACACCGCGAACGACCACGTCACGGCGGTCGACGACCACCCCACGGAGGCGAAACCACTGCTACCTGGCCCGTATCATCCGATCGCCTCGATCGCCGCCCCGAACGGGGGGTGACGTTTCATGGCAGACTAAAGTGCATTCGTGCGCGCGACGCGGACTCGTCGCATCATCGTGACCGGCGGCAGGCCACTGAACATGCGCCTACGGCTATTAAGGATGTGTGGTGACGACTAGCCTGCAGCGTCCGGAGATCGGGCGCCGCCTGACCGAGACACGGGTGAATGTGGACGTCGAACCGGTGACCAGCGGGGTCCCCAGGTCGGCGTGGACGCGAAGCGCCCGGGCCTCCACGTGGCACCGTCCTTATGCGCTACTACTCCTCGTCCTCGACTTCTTCGGCGCGGTCGCCGCGTCCGCGACCGCGGTCGCGTTCACCGCGCACCCGACCGCCGGCTTCACTCAATGGCAGCCGAAACTCGGCTCCGTCGTCGACCCGCTGTTCTTCGTCATCGCCTACTGGGTCCTGCCGCTGCTGTGGCTGTTCGTCCTGTGGGGCAACGGCGCCTACGACCGGCGCTACCTCGGCATCGGCACCGACGAGTTCAAACGCGTCGTCCGCGCCAGCGTCACCGTCGTCTCGATCGTGTCCGTGCTGGCGTTGATGGTGAAGGTCGACGTGTCCCGGCTGTCGGTGTTCACGGCCCTCATCGCGACGCTCGTCTACATCTCCCTCTTCCGCTTCGTCGCGCGGCGCCTCCTGTACGTCCTGCGGCAACGCGGCCACGCCGTCCAACGCCTCCTCCTCGTCGGCTCCTACCCGGAGGCGCTCGAGGTGTACCGCGCCGTCACCCGCGCGTCCCAGGCCGGGCTCATCCCCGTCGGGATCTACCTGACCGAGGGCGCCGCCTCCGTGCGCGGCCTGCACACGCCCATCCCGACCTTCGCGAAACGCGACGTCGTCTCCCTCGCGGCGGATCTCGACGCCGACACGATCGCCGTCTGCGGCAACGCCAGCGCCGAACCCGGCGAGCTCCGTCGACTCGCGTGGCAGCTCGAGGGCACCGGTCGCGACCTCGTCGTCGCCCCCCAGCTCACCGACATCGCCGGCCCCCGCGTCCACATCCGTCCCGTCGAGGGCCTGCCGCTGCTGCACGTCGAGGAGCCGACGCTCGCGGGCGTCGCCTGGCTCGTCAAGAGCATGATCGACCGGACCGCCGCCGCGATCGGCCTGCTCCTGCTGTCGCCCGTGCTCATCGCCATCGCGATCTCGATCCGCATGACCAGCCCCGGCCCCGTCTTCTTCCGCCAGCCCCGTGTCGGCATGGAAGGCAAAACCTTCAAATGCTGGAAGTTCCGGACCATGTACATCGACGCCGAAGAACGACAGGCGGCGCTGATGATGCAGAACGAGTCCGACGGGCTCCTGTTCAAGATCAAGAACGACCCCCGCGTCACCTCCGCCGGACGGTTCCTGCGCGGCACGTCCCTCGACGAGCTCCCCCAGCTCATCAACGTCCTCAAGGGAGAAATGTCGCTGGTCGGGCCGCGCCCCCTGCCCGCCGAGAACGGCGACTTCCTCGGCGACGTCCGCCGCCGTCTCCTCGTCCGCCCCGGCATCACCGGGCTGTGGCAGGTGTCCGGACGATCCGACCTGTCCTGGGACGACGCCGTCCGCCTCGACCTGTACTACGTGGACAACTGGTCACTCGCCACCGACCTCCAGATCCTCATGCGCACCGTCGCCGTCGTACTCCGCCGGAAGGGCGCCTACTGACGTCGCGTCCGGTCGGCTAGTCGAAAGAACGCCCGGCGACCGGCCACCGGTCATTACCCTGGACGGATGAGCAACTCACGTTCGGGTACCGGACGCGGCCGCACCCCGTCCCGCCGCATCGGCACCACCGCGGCCGAACGCCGTGGCAGCACCGCGCGCGACACGAACGGCAAAACCTACCGGGGCGGACGCGGACCGGGCCGCACCGGCCGCCGACGCAGCGTCGTCGTCGCCCTCGCCGTCTCGCTCGCGCTCACCCTGTGCGGGATCGGCGTCTTCGCGTACGCCGCGAACCTCAGCGGCGGACTGGACCGCTTCGACGCGTTCAACGGCCTCGACGACCGGCCCGACAAAGTCGTCGACGGCAGCCTCAACGTCCTCGTCCTCGGCAGCGACTCCCGCAACCCCGACTCCGCCGAAGGCAGCCGCGCCGACACGATCATGATGCTGCACATCCCCGCCGACGGCCGCAAGGCGTACATCATCTCGCTGCCCCGCGACCTGTGGGTTCCGATCCCACCCTCCGGGAACGGCTCCTACGGCGGAGGAGAGGACAAACTCAACTCCGCCATGTCCCACGGCGGCATCCCGCTCATGGTGTCGACCGTCGAGAACTACTCGGGCGTACGCGTCGACCACGTCATCGAGATCGACTTCGAAGGCCTGAAAGCCGTCGTCGACGCGCTCGGCGGCGTCACCATGGACGTCGAGATGGACTTCACGTCGATCCACAAGCCGTACCGCGAGTTCACCGCCGGAGACCAGACCATGGACGGCACGACCGCGCTCGACTACGTCCGCCAACGCAAGCAGTTCCCCGACGGCGACTTCGCGCGCATGCGACACCAGCAGGAACTCCTCATGGCGATGATGGACAAGGCCACCAGCGCCGGAATCATCGGCGACCCGAGCTCCGTCAGCGCGTTCCTCGAGTCGACCATCGACGCGATGAAGGTCGACGAGGGCTTCGACCTCATCGCGACCGCGCTCCAGTTCTCCGACCTGCGCTCCAACGACCTCGTGTTCATGACCCTGCCGAACAAGGACACCGGCTGGGTCGGCGACGAGAACGTGGTCCTCCGCGACGACGAGCTCGCCCCGACGATGTTCGCCGCGCTCCGCGACGACGAGCTCGCCGGCTGGGTGAAGAAGCATCCCGACGCCGTGAAATGACGCGTTCGCGGTATGCGGGTCGATCGGCCGATTCTTCGGAGCCGGTCGGCCCCCGCCGCCCGCACGACGTGACGCCTGTTACTACTGTGCCGTCTAGACTGTCAGGTCTGCCTCGCCTCGGACGCCACACCTCGGCTCCACAGCAGCAAAGGACGACACGGTGACCAAAAGAAGAGGGACCCGCCGCGCCACGAAGCGCCGGTCCCCGGTGTGGGCAAAGATCTTCGTCGGCTTCGGCTCCATCCTGATGGTCGTGTCCGCCGCGACCGTCGGCTACGCGAACATCATGCTCAACCAGGTCAACAACTCCGTCACGAACGAGAACCTGCTCGGCAACGACGCCGAACCCGGCGACGACATCGTCGGCCCCCTGAACTTCCTCATGATCGGCGCGGACCTGCGCCCCACGGACAACCGCGAACACGCCCTCGCCGACACGATCATGATCCTGCACATCAACGAGAGCCTGACGGCGGCGAACATCATCTCGATCCCACGCGACCTGCGCGTGACGATCCAGGACTGCGGCACGCTGTACACGAGCCCCTGTGAGACGAAGATCAACGACGCCTACCCGGCCGGGGGACCGTCGGTGAAGGGCTCGGTGCAGAACCTCGCGAAGACCGTCACCGACGTGACGGGAGTCGAGTTCGACGGCGCGGCGATCGTCAACTTCGAAGGCTTCATCGACGTCGTGAAGACGCTCGGATCGGTCGAGCTGTGCGTGCCGTTCGAGATGACGGTCGCGCACCCGAAGGGGAAGGTGTTCCCGAAGGGGTGCGCCGACTACGGCTACAAGGACGCGTTGTCGCTGGTGCGGGAGCGGTACGCGTACGTCCCCGAGAACCCCGAGGTACCCGCCGACTGGGGTTACTACGACTACGGTCGCCAGCACATGCAGCAGCACTTCATCAAGCAGTTGCTGAAAGAGGCGAACGACCAGGGCTACATCTCGGACCCGACGAAGGTCGGCTCGCTGATCCAGGAGATCGGCGACCAGCTGGTGTTGGACCTCGGTGGGCACACACCCGTCGACTTCGCGTTCGCGCTCCGCGGCATTCAACCGTCCAAATTGGTCAATATTCGGGTGCCGTCGGAGCCCGCCGAGATCGACGACGTGTCATATGTCGTCATCCAACCTGGCGAGCAGCAGGCGAAGTCGCAGGCCCTGTTCAAGGCGATCCGGTCCGACCAGCTGGACACGTGGGTGGCGGCCAACCCCGACTGGATCAACGGCGAGGATTGACCCGCCCGACCGCGTCCGCGCGGGCCGCCCATGACGGTGGGCCGCGTCAGGATCGTTCGAGGGGTCGGCCGAAACGACGACTCCATCCCCCGTCGAACTCCCCCTCGGGGGCCTCCAACCTCCGCCCCATTGGTATCGAGCCTAGCCGCCGCTCACGCATGGGCGTCAAACCGCGCCGCGCGAAGCTGTGGACAACCACCACATTGTGGATAACCCACTGTGGATAATTCGGTCGCGGTGTTCCGGGCGGCCGGTTCACGTCGTCAACAGCACCTTGCCGACGTGCCCGCCCGCCTCGATGAACCGGTGCGCCTCCGCCGCCTCCGCCAGCGGCAACCGCTGCGCGACAACGGGTCGAATCGTGCCCGACGCGAGCAGCGGCCACACGTCCTGCTCGACCCCCGCGATCACCGAGATGCGTTCCGTCAGGGGACGGCCCCGCAGCCCCGTCCCATGCAGCGTCGCGCACTTCCCGAGCAGCGCACCGAGGTTGAGCTTCGTCGTCGCGCCGCCCTGCAGGCCGATCGTGAGGATGCGACCGTTGCGATCCAACGCCGCGATGTTCCTGTCCAGATAGGACGCACCCATGTTGTCGAGGATGATGTCGACCCCGCCGAGTTCACGGCAGGCCTCGACGAAGTCCTCGTCCCGGTAGTCGACGACGACATCCGCGCCGAGCTCCATCACCGCGTCCCGGTTGCCGGCACGCGTCGTCGTCACGATGCTCGCCGCCCCGAACGCGCGCGCGAACTGGATCGCGAACGTCCCGATCCCGCCGGAACCGCCGTGGACGAGCAGACGATCACCCGCGCGAATCCGGGCCACGTCGACGAGGTTCGACCAGACGGTCGCCGCGACCTCCGGCAGCCCAGCGGCGTCCACCAGAGGAACACCCGCAGGTACAGGCAGCACCAGACCGGCGTCGACCACGACCTTCGTCGCGTAACCGCCGCCCGGCAGCAGCGCGCACACCTCGTCGCCGACCCGCCAGCGATGCGCCTCGCTCCCGACCGCCGCGATCGTGCCGGAGCACTCGAGCCCCGGATGTTCGGGGGCACCCGGCGGAGGCGGATAGTGGCCCTGGCGTTGCAGCAGATCCGCCCGGTTCACGCCGGCGGCGGCGACCTCGATGACGACGTCACCGGCGCCGTACTCCGGATCGTCCAACTCCGCGACGGTCAGCACGTCCGGCCCGCCAGGTTCCGTGATCAGGATCGCGTCCATAACGGCCCATCCTAGGCGCCGCCGCTCACCGAACCGGGCTCCGGCGAGCGCGGCCCCGTGTTTCCGGGGGTCGACGCGTCGGCTTCGTCTGCCCCACGCGGAAAGTGGCGCGAGCGGTATCGTTGCTGCGATGTCCGAGTCACATACCCCCGCCCCCGGCCGTTTTCGTTGCTGCGGCGTCCTCATCGACGGCTACGCCCCCGCGAGCGCCGTGAACGCCCTGCTCGACTCACGGCACGGCACGGCACGGCAGACGCATCTGTGCAACGCGTTCACGTTGTCGTTGGCGCTGCGCGACGACGAGTACCGGGGGATGCTCAACGACGCCGACATCAACTTCTCGGACGGGCATTACCTGGCGAAGGTCGGGTTGAAGCGGGGCGAGTCCGCGATGACGGAGCGGGTCTACGGCCCGGACCTGATGTTCAACACGATGGACGCGGGGCGTGAGCGTGGGCTTCGGCATTACCTGTACGGGGCGTCGCCGGAGACGGTCGCGAAGCTGAAGGTGGAGTTGGAGGCGAAGCTTCCGGGGGTGGACATCGTCGCCGCGGAGTCGCCGCCGTTTCGGCCGCTGACCTCGGAGGAGGCGACCGAGTTGGAGAAGCGTGTCGCCGAGGCCGCGCCGGACGTGTTCTGGGTGGGTTTGGGGACGCCGCGGCAGGACCAGTTCGTTCACGAGTACGCGGACCGGTTGGCGTGCACGCTGGTGCCGGTCGGGGCGGCGTTCGACTTCTGGTCGGGCAACAAGCCGATGGCGCCGAAGTTCGTGCAGAAGAACGGCTTGGAGTGGGCGTATCGGCTCGCGACGGAGCCGCGTCGGTTGTGGAAGCGGTACCTCGTCGGGAACACGATGTTCGTGTACGGCGTGATGACGGATCGCCGTCGCAACTCCCGCGAGTCCTGAACCCCGGTGGGGCCCGCCTGGCGCGGGAGGGTCGAGGCGCGTCTGGGTGAGAATCCGTTCTGACGTGACGCCCGCCATCGAGAGGGGCCACGAGGTGGCTCTCGTCCTCGCGGGAGTGACCGCGCGGGCGTACGACGGTCGGGTGGCGGTTCGTCGTCCACCACCCGAGGCGTCCACGTCCGGCTAGCGGCGGTAGTCGTCCTGGTGGTCGAGGAACCACTCGTACGTTGACTTCAGGCCCGCGTCGAGATCGATCGACGGGCTCCAGCCGAGAGCGCGGAGTTTGCCGGAGTCCATGAGTTTCCGATACACGCCGTCCTTTTTGGAACGATCGTTGACGAGTCGGCCCTCGAAGCCGACGACGGCGGCGATCTTCGCGGACAGTTCGTTGATCGTCAGATCCGCGCCGGAACCGATGTTGACGTGCGTGTCGCCGTCATAGCGGCGCAGGCAGTACAGGACGGCGTCGGCGAGGTCGTCGACGTGCAGATACTCCCGCAGCGGCTCACCCGAGCCGTAGACCGTGAAGGTCTCGTCGCCGGCCGCCTTCGCCTCGTGCATGCGACGCATGATCATCGGCAGCGCGTGGCCGCCCGGAATCGTGAAGTTGTCGCCAGGCCCGTACAGGTTCGACGGCATGAGGGAGATGAACGAGGCACCGTACTGCTCGCGCAGCGCCTTCACCTGGAGCACGCCCGTGATCTTCGCGATCGCGTACCCGAAGTTCGTCGGTTCGAGCGCTCCCGTCAACAGCGCGTCCTCCGTGATCGGCTGCTCCGCGTGCGCGGGGTAGATGCAACTCGACCCGAGGAACGCGAGGCGTTTCACCTCGTTGCGCGCGGCGGCGTCGAGAAGGTTCACCTGCATACGGAGGTTCTCCGACAGGAAGTCCGCGTTCGCGGCGGCGTTGCCGAAGACACCTCCGACCTTCGCGGCTGCGGCGACGACGTAGTCGGGGCGCTCGGTGGCGAAGAAGTCCATGACGGCGGCGCGATCGGTCAGATCCAGCTCCGCGCTCGCCCGCCCGATCAGGTTCGTGAACCCGGCGGCCTCGAACCGCCGCCACACCGCCGAACCGACCAGACCCCGGTGTCCGGAGACGTAGATCTTGGCGTCGGTGGGGATCTCGTGACGGAACCCGTCGTTCATCGCTACTCCTGTCGCTGAAGGCACTTCGAGCATAGAGCGTGCGCCGTCCGACGGCGTGTCCGTGCCCGCAGTCGCGCCCGCTCGCTGAGCAGAGGCGGTGGTCACGAGGCGGTTAAGATCGGCGTCTGACCACTCCCGCCAAGCGAAGAGGAATCGATGAGCGGCAACCCCACGAAGACGGCACTGATCACCGGCATCAGCGGCCAGGACGGCTCCTACCTGGCGGAACTGCTGCTCGACAAGGGATATGAGGTGCACGGCATCGTCCGGCGCTCGTCGACGATCAACACGTCGCGGCTCGATGAGATCTACCAGGACCCGCACGAGTCGAACCGGCGCCTCTTCCTGCACTACGGCGACATCACCGACGCCAGCATGCTCACGAACATCGTCCGGGACGTCGCCCCGGACGAGGTCTACAACCTCGCGGCGCAGAGCCACGTCCGCGTCAGCTTCGACATCCCCGACTACACGGGCGACGTGACCGCGCTCGGCACGATCCGTCTGTTGGAAGCGATTCGCGCGGCGGGCGTCGAGACCCGCTTCTACCAGGCGTCGACGTCGGAACTGTTCGGGTCGACGCCGCCGCCGCAGAACGAGTCGACGACGTTCCACCCGCGCAGTCCCTACGGTGTCGCGAAGATCTACGCGTACTGGGCCACGATCAACTATCGGGAGGCCTACGGCCTGCACGCGTCGAACGGGATCCTCTTCAACCACGAGTCGCCGCGCCGGGGCGAGACCTTCGTGACGCGCAAGATCACGCGCGCCGTCGCCCGGATCTCGGCGGGCATCCAGGACCACATCTTCATGGGCAACCTCGACGCCGTGCGGGACTGGGGTTACGCCCCCGAGTACGTCGAATGCATGTGGCGGATGTTGCAACAGGACACCGCCGACGACTACGTTCTCGCGACCGGCGAGGGCGCGACGATCCGGGACTTCCTGACGGTCGCGTTCGAGCACGCGGGCCTCAACTGGCACGACCACGTCCGCCACGACGACCGCCACGAACGTCCCTCTGAAGTGGACGCCTTGATCGGTGACGCGACGAAGGCCCGCGAGAAGCTCGGCTGGGAGGCGAAGACCCATTGGCGCGAACTCGCGAAGCTCATGGTCGACGCCGACCGCGAGATCCTCGACGACCAGCTCTCCGGCCGCCACGTGAAGGCCGAGCACGTCTAAAGATCCACAATGTCTAATCCTGACCAACGGCTTGGACCGTTACAAAGTACGCCCTCAGTCTGATATGGACTGGGGGCGTACTGTCGTTCAGGACTGCCTTGACGCGGGAACAGAAGTGGGACCCTCGGTGGTGAGCACGCCTAGACTGGAAGGTTCAGGGCATCGGCTTGTTCGTTCCCGTTTCGATGGGGGAAGCCGAAAGGCGAAAGGGGACCGCATGTACGACGACGAGGACGCGTACTTCCACGGGGATGACGACGTGCCGTCGGTCGGCGTCCTACGCCCCGGAACCGTGCGACCGGGGTCGGCGACACCGCCGCCCGTCATTCCGGCGGGACGTGGATGGCGAGTGCGCACCAAGGACCAACGTGGGAAAACGGTCATCCTCCAGATCGCGGCATGGGTCGCCGACGAGGACGGTGACGTCTTTCCCTGGGTCGTGACCCCGGACAGGCGGGAGATATGCGAGGTGGACTACGACTACGTCATCCTCCAGCCCGGGGAACCCGACGACGCGGCGGTCGGCCACGGCTGTTGACGCCAGGAAGCGTCCGCCCCGTTCGGCCAGTTGCCTCATCGTGAACGCAACGCGCCCAATGCTTCCAGGCACCACCGAGACGAACGGACCGTTCGCCGACGAGGACCGCCCGAGCCTTAGGACGCGACTTCCGCCGGGACGAAACGGCGACCCCTGGTGGGCGAGTGCTTCCGGGGCAATGAAACGGTGCCGCGTCCAGGACCGTCGCCGAGACTCGGAGGCGCTCTCGGAACCGCCGTTCTTCCGGTGGACGGGTTGAGGCGGGCACATACGACGACTCCCCGGAAGCGGAACCGAGCATCTCGGTCCAGCCGCCGGGGAGCGGTTCGTGCCATGTGGGTCGGGGTGGGTGTCGTGGGTTGTCGGGACAAGCGGTCAGGCGGACGGGTCGCGGTTGTAGAGCTTGCGCGCCCAGAAGTAGCTGCCGACCACGGTGACGACGCACCAGGCGACCGCCTGCCAGGCGCTGTCGCCGATCGGGGTGTCCATGATCAAGCCACGGATCGTCTCGATGATCGGGGTGAACGGTTGGTACTCGGCGAACCAGCGCAGCACGGTCGGCATCGACTCGGTGGGGACGAAGCCGCTTCCGAGGAAGGGCAGCAGCACCAGCGGCATCAGTACGTTGCTGGCGGTCTCGACGCTCTTGCAGACCATGCCCAGCGCGACCGCCAACCAGACGAGGGCGAGCGACAGCAACAGGAGGAAGCCGGTCAGGGCGAGCCACTCGACGGGGCCGGCGGCGGGGCGGAACCCGATCAGCAGGGCGACGCCCAGGACGACCGCGATGCTGAGCATCGTCTGGATCAGGCTGCCGATGACATGCCCGATCAGGACGGAGGTTCGGGCGATGGCCATGGTGCGGAACCGGGCGACGATGCCCTCGGTCATGTCCATCGCCACCGATATCGACGTGCCCTGGATCGCGCTGGTCACGGTCATGAGCAGGATCGCGGGGGTCACGTAGGCGATGTAGTCGGCGCGGCCGCCCCCCGCGCCGCTGATTCCGGCGCCGAGGGTCTCTCCGAAGACATAGACGAAGAGCAACAGGAAGACGATCGGCATCCCGATGAGGAGCACGGTCATGGACGGGTAGCGCATCCAGCGTTTCAGGTTGCGCCGCAACATGGTCTTGGAGTCGCGCATGGCGAGGGTCATCGTGCTCATCGGTGGGCTGCTTTCGGCTGGTCGGTACGTCCGGTGAGGGCGAGGAAGACGTCGTCGAGGTCGGGGGTGTGGACGGACAGTTCGGCCGGTTCGACGCCGACGGCGTCGAGTCGGTCCAAAATGGTACGAAGGGATCTGACGCCGCCGTCGCCGGGCACCTGCAGACTGAACGTCTCGGCGTCGTACGACGTCTCCCCGAGGGCGCCGACCGCGGCGTCCAGGTCGGTCGCGTCCGCGAACCGCAGGTTGACGTGCCCCCCGGGGATGAGCCGCTTGAGTTCGGCGGGGGTTCCCAGGGCGACGATCCTGCCGTGGTCGAGCAGCGCGATCCTGTCGGCGAGCTGGTCGGCCTCTTCCAGGTACTGGGTGGTCAGGAAGATCGTGACGCCGTCGGACACCAGTTCACGGATGATGTCCCACATGGCACGGCGGCTTCGCGGGTCGAGGCCGGTCGTGGGTTCGTCGAGGAAGACGATGCGCGGATTGCCGACCAGGCCCATCGCCAGGTCGAGTTTTCGCCGCATGCCACCGGAGTAGGTGGAGGCGGGTCTCTTGGCGGCCTCGGTCAGGTCGAAACGCTCGATGAGTCGGGCCGCCCGGGAGCGGCCTTCACGACGGCTCAGATGGTGCAGGTCGGACATCAGGAGCAGGTTCTCCTCACCGGTGAGGAGGTTGTCCACTGCGGAGAACTGCCCGGTCACACCGATGGCGGCGCGGACCGCGTCGGGTTCGGTCGCCAGGTCGTGTCCGGCGACGCGGACGTCGCCACCGTCCGCGCCGATCAAAGTGGACAGGATCTGCACGGCGGTGGTCTTTCCCGCGCCGTTGGGTCCCAGCAGCGAGAAGATCTTCCCCACCGGAACGTGCAGGTCGATGCCGTCGAGTACGAGCTTGTCGCCGTAGGACTTGCGCAGCCCGGTGGCGGAGATCGCGGTTGTCATGTCAATGCCTCTCTTGTGGTCGGGTCAGGACCGACGGATCACGATGTCGCCGTACGAGCTGCGGGCCCGCACCTTGACGGTGGACTCTCCGGGGCCGGGTTCGCCGGCGCCGTCCAACTGTTTGCGCACGGTGCCGAAACTCGTGTGGGCGTCAAGCCACGCGGCGGTGCCCTCGGCGACGCCGAGCTGGATCTCGCCCATCGCGGTCTTGAGTTCCACGACGCCCTGGCGCACCTCGTCGACGCGGATGTTGCCGTGCGCGGTGACCGCATCGACGTCGCCGAGAGCGCGGTCGACCACGATGTCCCCATTGGATGAACGCAGCCTGGCAGAGCCGCCGATGTCACCGATGACGACGGATCCGTTGGAGTTCTTGGCGTCCACGGTGCCGGTCACCTGGCCGATCCGCAGCTGTCCCGTACTGGTGGACAGCTTCGCGTCGCCATCGACCTCGTCGACGAGGATGTCGCCGAACACCTTCAACTTCACCGAACCGGCCTGGTTCAGATGGACGTGGCCGACCCCGGACCTGAACTCGCACCTGCCGAGCCGACCGGTGGCCTTCAAGTTGATGACGGCTCCGACTCCGGATCCGAACACGCTGGACCCGGTCGGCATCGTGATGGACACGTCGACCGAGCGGCTCTTGTTGCTCCAGCCGACATACTTGCGAAAACCCGGACCCTTGACGGTCATGGTGTCGCCGGACAGCTCGACCCGGGTCTCCGCCGCGGCTTCCACATCGGACGCGTTGTCGGGGTTCGTGGGGTCCACGTTGACGACCGTGTCGGCGCGGTCCTCGGCGGTGATGGTCACGTTGGCGACCATCAGGTCGATCTCGACGTTGATCGGTTTGGGCGTTGCGAACGTAGGCATTGTCTTCTCTTTTCGAAGTTCGTGAGGCGTGAGCGATGTCAGTGGCTGCGGTTGTGGCTGTGGCTGTGGCTGCGGTTGTGGCTGTGGCTGTGGCTGCGGTTGTGGTTGTGGCGCTAACGCACCCATCCGGTGAACCGGTTGGTGCCCGAGGAGGTCGGGCGTGGCGAGGAGGATTCGCGACCGCGTGAGTCCAGGACGATCGCCGCCGCCCGCACGAGCCAGGCGTTGACGGATCGGCCCTCCCGGTCGGCGTCCTCTTCGATGCGGGCCTTGAGTTGTTCGGACAGTCGCAGGTTGATCCGCGACATCGGTCCGTCGTCGATGTCCGATGGCACCACCTTGGCGCCATCTGGCTCAGTCGGCTCGACGGCCGCCGGAGTCGGCTGCTCGGACATCGGCGGGGTGACGACGAAGGACGGCTCTCCGCCGCGCAGTCGCACCTCGACCGAGCCGGGAGCCAGGTCGATGGTGATGTCGTCGGCCGCCGTGGACAGGGCGTTCAGCAACATCAGCCGAATCGTCGGTGTCAACGCCGAGGCCATCCGCTCCGCGACCGCGCGATTCTCGCCGTCCGGATCGGCGGCCACCGCGAGTTCCCGGCGAACGCTCTCGATAAATGGTGTCAAGTCCATGGCACCATGATGGCACAACTTTGGCACCATTGCAAGCGGGGGTGGCACCAAAGCGGCTCATTGACTGAATCCCCAGGTGAGAGGCGGAGCGATTGGGCACATCGAGCCGACCCAGGGGAACCGATGGGACCGGCCGCGTCACTCACGCGACCCGACGGGGCACCGCTCCGGTGCCGCGATGGCATCGCCGGGTCTTCGACTCGCCGGCGATGCCGATCTAGATGGTCGGCGCCACTACGGCCGTTCTCACCAGCCGGTCACCGCACCAGCCAACGCCGCCAAGTCATGTCACGCGAGACCCCCCGTTCGGCGACGACGTCCGGAATCCCGGCGAGCGCCACGCGCCGCTATCGTGGATCCATGGCGTCCGTCAAGCAATTCCAAGTCACCTTCGACTGCGCGGACCCTCAGCGCGTCGCTCGGTTCTGGCGCGAGGTCTTGGGCTACGTCGTGCCTCCCCCACCGGGGGGCTTCGACACTTGGGACGATTACGATCGCTCGCTGCCGCCCGAGCGTCAGGGCGCCGGGTTCGTCTGCGTCGATCCCACGGGTGTGGGTCCGCGGCTGTACTTCCAGCGCGTTCCCGAAGGCAAAGTCGTCAAGAACCGGGTGCACCTCGACGTGCGCGTCGGCACCGGGCTCGTGGGCGAGGAGCGTCTCGCCGCGCTCGAGGCCGAGTGCGCGCGACTGGTCCCGCTCGGCGCCGTCCGCGGGCAACTCCTGCTCGCCGACGAGGAGAACGAGTCGTGCCTCCCGATGCAGGACGTCGAGGGCAACGAGTTCTGTCTCGACTGAGAGGCCCCGAACGCGTCCGGTCCGCCCGACCCCCCTGATGACACGGAGTTGATCTCAGGCGGGTCTCTCGCCGCATTGCGACGATGCCGGATCCGCGAGGTGGGTGCCTCGGACGGGGCGCACCCTGCCGATTCATCGGCCCTCCACCGCACTCCACGCGTCCGACCTAAAGCGACTATGCGACGGTCCACCTTGCGAATGCCATGGACCGGCGCCCGGTTCGTCGGTAGGGTGTGGCGAGCACCGACGTCGAGGGATCCGTTACCGCCCTGGATGTTCGGCGCCCGCATCGCACCCCGGAGAGAGGCGGACCCCATGGACGATCTTCACTCACGAATGACGCCGAGACCACATGGGATCGTCGCGTCGACGCGACTGGCGGCTCTCGCCGTCGTCGGCCTCCTCGCGTTGACGTCGTGCGCGTCGGCGTCCGCGGCCTTCGTCGAGGCTCCGGACGACCCGGTCTTCACGGCCCTGTACCTGGAGGACGCTCCCCCCGAATCGGACGAGATCAGCGAGGCCTGCGAGGCCCTGTTGGCCACTTTCGAGGACGTCCTCTTGGAACGGTCTGATTTCGCGTCCAGCATCTATCTCGCCTTCCCGATCGAGGAGGACGACGACCACTGTCTCATCTCGTACGAGATGACGGGCTTCCGGTTCCTGTTGCGGCTGGGCGTGAACCCACTCCCGGACGACGCTCGGGAGGAGTACCGGTCGGTCCTGTCCGACTCCGGGCCACTCGACGTCTGCGAGTTCTACGAGGACATCGGCGCGGACGAGCTGATGCGGCCCGACGACTTCGGGACCTTCGTCGCGGAGTCGTCCGAGGCGGAGCTTTCCGAGGACGGACGGTCCTGCGGCTTCCTCGTGGAGGCGCCCGACACGCTTCGACTCCAGACGGTTTACCTCACGCGGTCCACGCAGATCGCGGTCGCGACGACGTTGTTCGCCGACCCCGTCCGGAAGCTTCACCACAGCGAGTTCGACGACCTGACCGACGTCTTCCTGGAGAAGGTCGTCGACTCCCTCTGACCCCGTCCGGCGTTCCGTCGAGTTCGGCATGCGTCGACGGACACCGTTGATCCTCCGAGAACGAAGGTGCCCCATGACATCCCGAACGTCTCACCTCCTCGTCGCCGCCGTCGTCGCATTCGGCCTCACGTCCTGTGGCGAGGCCGACGACGCGTCACCGACCCCGAAGTCGACCTACGCCGTCCGGGACGACCCATTCGAAGGCCCGCCGCCGGACGCCGAGGAGATCGACGCACTGTGCAACGCCGTCGCGCTGGCAACGGAGGAGGTCGTCCTCGATCAGCGAATCGAGCTGGTTCCGATGCTCACGACGCTCGAACACCTCGACGCCAAGACCGAACGTTCCGAGGACGACGACAGGAAGGAGGACTGCGCCGTCACCTTCTACCTGGGCCAGCAAGGGATCGCGATCAAACTGGGGGTCAACCCCCTCTCCGAAGAGGCCCTCGCGGAGAAGGAGTCGATGGACGTCTGCGAACTCCACGGCGAGTTCAGCGACTCCCGGAACGAACGGCCGAGAGCCGTCTTCGGGGCCGACTCGACAGTGGAGTCCACCGACGATCGGGAGTACTGCCGCTCACCCGCGTATCAACTCGATGGGGGGATCGTGCTGGACACGGTGTTCGTCACCCACGCCGCCCACGTCACGACGCGATTCATGATCGTCGAGGCTCGCGCATGGTCCTCTCCCGGCACCCCCGAGTACGGCGCCGACCTGGACGTGGTGACGACCCAGGTCATGGAGAAGCTCGTAGGACTGATCTGACCGAACCGCCCGCCCCTCCTGATCTTGTGAAGTGATGTGCCGCATGACATGCAGAATCCTGAAGTCCATCGCAGTGGGAACGATCGCGGCGGTGTCCGTCACGGCTTGCCAATCTCCCGACCGACTGCTGGACGACCCCGAGGCTTTCGACACGATGTGCGACGACGTGCGGGAGACCGTTCAGCGCGTCGTCGACGACGGGACCGTCACGTCCGAGCACTACGAGGTCCGCCCGGCAGTGGCGGAGCTCCAGTCGTACGCGCTCGACGACGAGGGCTGCGTCGTCTCCGTCTCGTGGTTGAAGAACTACACGATCACGGTCCGAGTGGGGCTCCACTCGACCTACACCAGCCTCGGCAAGGACCCGGAGGGGGACATCTGCGCCGGCCACTACAACGCCCAACTGTCCATGGGGACGGTCCCGCCGGACGTGCTCGAACTGCGGAAGATGGACGACGACGAGTTCTGTCAGGGCGCCAATTTCACGGAGACACCGATGACGGTGGCCCAATCCGTCACCTTCGACCGCGACCTGCTGATGTCGGAGGTGGTCTTCTACGAGGGGATCGAGAAGGACCCGCCGTTGACGACGTACGCCGACGACCTCGCGGCCGTTGCGGACGCGGTCATGGCGACTATCTTCGAGAACGTCTGACCGCGCTGACCAGGGCGAACAAGACTTTATGCACCAGCAGCACCAGGGATACGGTCAGAGCCTTCCAAGCACGGTGAGTCGTCACGCATCGTCCCGATCGTGCCCTCTGAATCGGCGACCGTCGACTGTCGCGGGTCGTGGTCCACTTTCGCTGGACACCTTCCGCGAGACTGGCCCACAGATAGTCGCCGTCGCCGCATCGAACCACACTCAACCGCACAACACCCCCATGTCCATGTGGGACATAGGGGGTGTGTCTCTGCTGGCGGTGACCGTGAATTGCGGGGTGTTGGCGGAGGCGGTGGGATTCGAACCCACGAGACGTGTCACCACGCCTGGCAGTTTTCAAGACTGCTGCACTAGTCCACTATGCGACGCCTCCCGGGGCGGACCGCGAGTCAATGTACCAAACGGCCGCCACTCGATCACGCGCCGAGGACGGCTCACTCCGCCGGATAGTCCTCATGGGACTCGGGAACGGCGCGGGACTGATCGATGACGTCGGCCTCGTCCGCCTCCATCGGCAACTCGTCGGGCACGTCATCGGTGTCGTCCTCGGCCACGCGGCGGTCGTCCGCGTCGCTCCGCTCCTCCGCCACGTCCTCGTCGTTCCGGTCGTCGTCACCCCATGTGTCGAATGCCATAACCGCCACGGTACGCGGCGAAACCTCGAAGGCGGGGGCCGCCGACAGGATCCGATGAAGCAGAATGCCAGGTGGGACAGTGCCGTCTTTGCCACTTCACACTTCGACGTTAGGAGCGGAAATGCCCATCGCGACACCCGAGGTATACGCGGAGATGCTCGACCGCGCCAAAGACGGCGCGTTCGCGTACCCGGCGATCAACGTTTCGTCCTCCCAGACCCTCAACGCCGCGCTCGCGGGATTCGCCGAAGCCGAGAGCGACGGCATCATCCAGGTCTCCACGGGCGGCGCCGAGTACTTCTCCGGCCCGACCGTCAAGGACATGGTGACCGGATCGGTCGCCTTCGCCGCGTTCGCCGCCGAGGTCGCCAAGAAGTACCCGGTCAACATCGCGCTGCACACCGACCACTGCCCGAAGAACAAGCTCGACGGTTTCGTCCGTCCGCTGCTCGACATCTCCGCAGAACGCGTCAAGGCCGGACAGGCACCGCTGTTCCAGTCGCACATGTGGGACGGCTCCGCCGTGCCGCTGGCGGAGAACCTCACGATCGCCGAGGAACTCCTCGCGAAGGCCGTCGCCGCGAAGATCATCCTCGAAATCGAGGTCGGCGTCGTCGGGGGCGAGGAGGACGGCATCGTCGGCGCGATCGACGAGAAGCTGTACACCACCGTCGAAGACGGCCTGGCGACCGCCGCCGCGCTCGGTGTCGGCGACAAGGGCCGGTACATGACGGCGCTGACCTTCGGCAACGTCCACGGTGTGTACAAGCCGGGCAACGTCAAACTCCGCCCCGAGATCCTGAAGGACATTCAGGAGGCCGTCGGCGCGAAGTACGGCAAGGACAAGCCGTTCGACTTGGTGTTCCACGGCGGTTCCGGTTCGCTTCTGGAAGAGATCCGCTCCGCCGTCGACCACGGCGTGGTGAAGATGAACGTCGACACGGACACCCAGTACGCGTTCACGCGGCCCGTCGTCGATCACATGTTCCGCAACTACGAGGGCGTGTTGAAGATCGACGGCGAGGTCGGGGACAAGAAGAAGTACGACCCGCGCGCCTACGGCAAGGCCGCGGAGGCGGGCATGGCCGCGCGCGTCGTCAAGGCCTGCGAGGACCTGCGGTCCGTTGGCACCAAACTGAAGTAACGAACGCACGGAGGGCCGGGGCACCACGGTGCCCCGGCCCTTCGTCGTGTCGGCGACGACGTTGCTCCGAAGTGGACTGACGCCGAGCCCGCCGACCGACTTGGCGGGCGNCGCGACTCCGATCGTCGCACCGCCCTCGTCAGTCGAGGCCGCCCGCGAGCGGCATGCCGCGCCACTGTTCGATCGACGGCTTCAATCCTTCGGCAAGGATCGGCAGTTCGTCGACGAGCGTCAGGCACGCGACGACCTGCAGCATCCGCAAGGACTCCATGACCGCCAACAGTTTCCGGTCGACGGGTCGAGAACCCTTCGCCGTCGCCGCGGCGTCGTAGGCGGCGATCGCCTCGTCCCCGGTCAGGGTCAGATCCCACTCGATCGGCCCGACGGTGACGTCCTCGAAGTCGGAGAACAACGGGCCCGAGGTCGTCTCGATCAGGTTGAACGGCGGCGAGTCGCCGTGAATCGTCTGGACGGACGCGTCCGGGAACACCGCCAGCAGGCCCTCGGCGGACGACACGACGGGCTTGAGGATCCGCCATTCCCGCCACGCCCGCTCCAGGTCGTCGGCGTCGATCAGGTCCGGGTTCTCCGACAGTTCCGTCAGGCACGGCTCGATGCTCGCGGCGGGCGACAGGAACGGCAGGTGGCCGCCGTCGTAGTCGCGCAGGATCGCGTGCAACGTGGCCGTCGAGGCGGTGTTGCGGATGTAGTCGGGTTCGGCACCGTGGTCCTGCTCGACCCACTGCCAGAACGTCATGGAGAGCCCGTCGACGTCGACGGGCTCTCGCGGGACGAGCGGGCTGGGGCCGATCGCGGGGTGCCCGTTCTCGACGAGCCACGACGCCACGCCCAGCTCGTCCCGCTGACGTCGCTGCTGCCGTTCCACCGGCCGCGCGCTCTTCGGCAGCACGGTCGGAATTCGGACGACGACAGGGGACGGAGCAAGGTGGACGACGACGGAGAACACGTCGTAGATGACCGAGGCGTCGGAAACGGACAGGCCGAGGTCCCGGCCGATCGTCACCGCGGCATCGAGTGCTTGCTGGGTACGGGGCGGGAGTGTTGGGGTCGTTTCAGACATGACGGGCATTGTGTCAGATTGTCCGACGTGTCCAACGTCGCCGCGCGCCCTCCTCAGGCGTCGCGGCGGTCGATCACCGTATCGATGACGCCGTCGCCCGTGGAGTCGATCTCGATCAGATCGGGAACGCCATCACCATCCACATCGGTCTCAAGACGGTCGGGGACGCCGTCGCCGTCGGAGTCGACGACCTTCGTGCGGAAGGTGCTGTCGCCGTCGAGATCGGCGTAGATCTCGCCTTCCGGGGTGACCATCGCGTCGAACTTGCCGTCGTCGTTGTAGTCGATGTACGTCGTCTCACCGATCTTGGTGGTCTCGTCGGGGACGCCGTCCCCGTTGAGGTCGTACACCGGTCCGGTCGGCTGCTCGGCCATTGTGGTCTCCCGTCGCTGAGGGTGTCGAAGGCCGACCCTATCGCGTCCTCGCCAGTGACGAGAAGTCGCGAACGCGCCGCCGTCATTCCGTTCGAATGTCATACCCCGGTGGGATAGTCACCTGGTCGAACCGCACGTGGCGAAGGGGTAATCATGGCTAGTCAGGTTCCGCCGACGACGGACGAACGCGACAATCTGCTGAAGTACGTGGCGCAGCAGCGCGACACGTTCCGGTATGTCGCGCACGGCCTGTCCGACGAGCAGGCCCGCTTGCGCCCTACGGTCGGCGAGCTGAGCATCGGCGGTCTGATCAAGCACGTCGCCACCATGGAGCGGGGCTGGATCGCCGTGGTGAAGGGTGAACCGGAGGTCTCCGACGAGAACGAGTTCACGATGCTGCCGGAGGAGACGCTCGCCGGGCTGCTCGCGGAGCTCGAGAAGGTCGGCGAGCAGACGAAGGCGGTCGTCCTGCGTCTGCCGATGGATCACCCGGTCCCCATCGACAAGAGCGTTCCGTGGAATCCGCAGGACGTGGACGCGTGGTCCCTGCGGTGGGTGTTGGGGCACCTGATCGAGGAGCTGGCCCGGCACGCGGGCCACGCCGACATCGTGCGTGAGGCGATCGACGGTAAGACGATGTACGAACTACAGGCGATGGCGGACGGCTGGCACGAGCAGTACCTCGCGATGATCGCCAACTGGGGCAAGAAGGACTGAACCCGACTGGGGCGGGGCGGGTGCTCGGCGGTGTGTTCCGCCGGGCGCCCGCTTTTTCGTTGGCGTGCCTTGTCCGCTCGGGTCGGTCGACGGTCCCGTCCTCGACGAGTCGCCCGGCCCGGCTCGGGTTCGGGGGAACGACGAAACGACCGCGCCTCGTCGTCGCGCCGGGAGCCGGGGGCCGTCGAGTCGGCGAGGGTCGATCGCCGCCAGGTCACGCGTGGGGACGGAAGATGCGGCGGGGGCGGCGCGGATGTTCGTCGACGGCGGNGCGGACGNGGGCCGTCGAGTCGCTGATGGACGGTTCGGGGGCGGGTGCGGCGTCGTCGTTGAGGATGGCCTCGTCCAGGGTGGCGATCGTGTCGCCGAGCGCGCGCACCAGATAGTCCATTATCGACATACGCGGCTTCCTTACTTTGGGAGTCAACGTCATCACAGTTCAGCACATCGCCGGAGCACCGTCAATACGCGCGTACTGTCCGGTACGCGACAGGGCCGCCTGATATCTCCACCATGGACGCGG
>NZ_CBCRZX010000009.1:31471-53718 GCF_965137155.1 Stackebrandtia soli | reverse complement strand
GTCCCGCGATCCACGATCGCGGGACGCGTGCCGGTCTATTCGACGTCCTCGCCTGTCGCGTACCACATGGTCCGCTTGAGCGAGTATTGAATCCACATGGGGTCGCCCAGCGCCTCCGCGATGGGCATCGCCGCTTCTGCGACGGCCATTGCCTCGTCCTTCAGGGAGAGTTCGAGGAGGATCTCCCCGAGCCGGGCGGCCGCGCGAACCTGCTCCGAGTGGGCGGAGAGCGCGGCGAAACCGTCGACGGCGCTGCGGGCGTATTCGGCGGCGCGTTCGTAGACGCCACCGGGTTCCCGCATCGTTTCGGCGGTCCGACGTCGTTCCTCGTCGTGTTCCTCGCATTCGTCGGGGCAGTCCACGTCGCACGACTTGTCGGCATGGACGACCAGCACACACATGCGTTCGGCGAGTTGGGCGTTCGTCTCGGCGATCTCATGATGGAGCGCCCGCGCCAGATCGGTTTCCGCCGACGCGTCGCCGAGTTCCCGAGCCAGTTCGGCGCGGACGTCGAGCATCGACCGTTCGAACGTCGGCAGATTCTCGAGCTCGAACTCGACCGTCAGCAGCGCTTCGGATCGCGCGATCCGAGCCACGGGGATCGGCTGGTCGAGGTCGGCCCAGAGCCGACGCGCCTCGGCATACGCGGCGAGCGCCTCGTCCCGACGCGAGCCGGAGGAGAGCGCCTCGGCGGTCTGCGACGCGTACGAGGCGTGCTCCTCGTGGCGGCCTTCGGTTTGGGCGGCTCGAGCGAGGGCGACGAAGTGCTCGACGGCGGCGAGCGGCTGGTGCAACTCAACGAGGACTTTGCCGAGTGCGGCGCGCACGTCGGAGACGAGTTCGGGCCCCGGTTCGTCGGCCAGTACGCCTTCGAGGATCGTCGCGGCATCCGCCGACAGATTCTCTTCCATATAGGACCGTGCGATGTAGTATCGCGCGAACTGCGCCTTGCTCTTGCCTTCCGGCGTGTCGACGCGATCGAACCAGTCGGTGGCCGCGGCGGCGTGGTGGCGCGACGCCACGGCATCTCCGAGCGCGGCGTGGACGGGTGCGGCGAAGAAGTGCAGCTCGGCGCGCACGTCGTCGTCGAGAACAGGGCGTCGCAGCGCCTCGTCGAACACCACGGCGGCACCCGGCACGTCGCCGATCCTGGTCAGGACGCGGCCGAGCGCGATGGCATAGTTTCCGGCGAGCCAACCGCGTTCCGCCGCGTCGGCCAGGTCGATCGCCCGCCGTAGGTGCGGAATGGCCGCGGGAAAGTCGTCAACCTGCAGCCGATTTCTGGCGAGCGACGCGAGGACACGGACGTTCGCGACCAGGCAGACCTCGTCGGTCAAGTCCCCCCATTCCTCGCCGAGCGCGCGCAGGCGGTCGTCGACGTCGTCGGCCGCCCCCGGTCCGAGCCGAAGCAGGTCGATCTCGATCGGGGCGTGTCGACGTATGAACGTGGCATAGGGCGGGACCTCGCCGAGTTCGGTCATCGCCGCCAGCTGCGCGTCGGCCGCGTCGAAGTCATCGTCTCCCGCCAAGAGCATGGCGGCCCGGGCGCGCTCGACGACGGCGCGATCGATCCGGCCGGCCGCGGCGAAGGCCTCCGCGGCGGTGATCCGCGCAGCGGCCTCGTCGACGTCCGGGCTGTTCAGTGCCTCGTACAGCGCGATCGCCGCCCGACACGCGGCGTCCGGTTCGAGCCCGTCGGCGGTGACGCGAACGTCGAGGGCCCTCCACCGATGACGGGCGTCGGGGTGAGCGACGAGCTCGGCGGCCCACGCCTCCGCGATCAGCGACTCCACCGACGCGTCCGGCCTCGTCACGTCGACGCCCGCGGGTGGATCGGAGGCGTGGCCGCCACCGGGCAGGCGGCGGCTGTACCCGAGCGGGATCGCCGGGAACGGCTCCTGATCGAGGCGTTCGCGAAGCCGCGTGGACACGTGGCTCGTTCCATTGCGGGCGTCGAACCTGGCCGCGGACGCGGTCAACTCGGCGTCCAGCCAGGACGCCAGCTCGGCGATGGTCCACTGTCGAGATCGCGGGCCGGGAACGGTGTGCTCGCCCTGACCGAGCGCTATGAGTCGACGGGACAGGACCAGTACGGCCGCGAGGAAGTGCCGGTCGACGTCGACGTCGGGAACGGTGGTGATCCAGTCCGAGTGATCGAGGAGGATCCGCAGTCCACGGGCCTCGTTGCCGGTCAACGCGCAGAACTCGATGTGCTCACCGACGGCCCCGTGCAGACTGTCCAGGCCCGCGACCATCCGGTATCCGCGCAGGTGGTTGGTCCGAGCCTCGTCGATCCGGCCGAGCCGCACGAGCGGCAACAGGGAACTGCCGAGGACCCGCTCCGGTTCCTCGGCGCAGGTGCGGTTCCCGGACAGGACCGGCGCCCACTCGCGAAGCGCGTTCTCGTCGTCGCCCCGTAGGAGGTGGTAGTCACCGCTGGCGTTGTCGTCGCAGGCGTGACAGTCGCTCATGGTGTCGCGAGGGCTGGCACGCCACTTCTCGAAGGCCTCGGCGGCACGGTCCTCGTCGCCGACGTGCTGCGCGATGAACAGCTCGGCCTTCAGGACCGCGTTGTCGGAGTATCCGGCTTCGGCGTACCGCTGTCGCATCCGACGTGTCCAGTCCTCGGCCGCCGCCAACGGAACTTGCGGGCGGGTCGTCAACGACGACGAGGCCCACTTGAAGTACCAGAACAGGCGACGCCGATCACTCGCGTCGAAGGCGGCGGGGTCCTTGTCCCACAACGACAGCAACCGAGCGAAGGGGATGAGCATCTTGTGGTCTTCGGAGGAGTACTCGTAGGACCGGATCAACGCCATGCCCGCCTTGACGACGAGGCTGCCGTCCCCATGGGAGCGCGCGGCTTCCCACACCCGTTCGAGGTGGGCGTTCCGCGCGAGGCCGGCGCCCATGCCGTGACTCTCTTCGATGGCGCGTTGAATGTCCTGTTCGGTCATCACGCGGCATCGCCTCCGTCCCGGGTCACGTGTGTCAGCAGGGTCAGGAACGAACGGTTCAACATCGCGGCATCTTTCGTCGATAGTGGATGTTGGGCCGTCAGGAGCGCCTGCCCGTACAGCGATTCGACGGCGGTGGCCGCCAGTCGCGCGTCCTTGAGCGCGGCGACGCGCCGCACGAGCGGGTTGCGGTCGTTGAGGACGAGTCGGGCGCGCGCGGTCGTCGACGTCAGCGATTCGAGGATGCCGCTCCACAGGTCGTCGGCCTCGGCGGCGGTCTCGGCACGGCCGCGCTCGTGGGCGGCGTCGCGGTCGTCGAGGTACAGGGCGGGGACGGTGACGGGATGGAACTCGCGCACGACGACGTCAATCGACGACGCTTCGAGGGTCGTCCTGGCGAGGTCCAGGAATGGCCGAAGGGACGCGGCCCGGTCGGGGTCGACCGGGTCGAGACCGGCGGCGACGATGTCACCGTCGAGTGGCACGACGGTGACGTCGGGCAGGACGGACGGCAACGACAGCACGAGTTCGCGGTCGTAGGTGTAGCCGCCGTTGACGACGCCGAGTCCAGCGGCGGCCGCGATCTGCGACACCTGCCGAAACTCCTCGACGGTCTGCGTGACGTAGACGGGCCGGTGGGTCTTCGCGAAGCCCACGAGGTCGGTCCGGCCGTTCGTGGTCTCGAACGGGAGCCACGGCAGCATGAGTTCCAGCAGCCGCGAGTCGTGCCGCGCGAGGGCTTTCACCCCGAGGTGGTGGACGCCGATGAAGCGGGCGAGCCGGTCCGGTTCGCTCGCCGCGAGCCCCGTCAGCCAGTCGCGAATGGACTCGCCGAGTGCCTCACGGACGGCGGTGAGGGCATCGTCCTCGTACAGGTGCTCCCTGGACGCGGTGGGGCGCAGGCCCGTCACGTCGACGACGGCACGGAGGAAGAACGCCCAGTCGGGCAGGAGGGTGTCGGTCGCCTCGGTGAGCAGCATTCCCTTGAGGTAGACGCGGCTGAGCGCGCGCTGGTTCGCGGCGGCGTGGTTCGGCAGGACGTAGGCGACACCGCGTACTCCGGCCGCGGGCACGTCGAGGTCGATGACGTCGAGGGGCGTGAAGCCGAGGAGCTTCTCGCAGTGGTCGTTGAGTGCGATCCGACGAGCCGTCGGGTGCGGATGGTCGACACTCCACACCGGAGCTTCGTTGATGGTGACGGCGTCGCCGTTCGCGACGACGGTGACGTCGAACGGGAGGAGCGCGCCGTACTCGCGAGCGAGTTCGACGACCCGGCGCGGCTGGAACCACTCGGCCATGCCCGCGCGAGGGCTGATGTGGACGGTCGTCCCGGGTGTGCGGCGTTCGTCTTCCGACAGGCGGCGAACGGTGTACGTGCCGTCGTCCTCGGCGAGCCATTCGACGCAACCGGCGTCTGGTTCTCGCGCGGACCGGGTGACGACGCGAATCCGAGAGGCGACGACGAAGCCGGCGAGCAGGCCGATGCCGAAGCGGCCGAGGAAGTCCCCGCGCGCCGCCTCGATGCCATCCCTTTTAGAGCTTCCGCCGATGGTGGCGAGCAGTCTGTGCACCTCGGGCTCGGTGAGGCCGATGCCGTCGTCGTCCACGCGCAGACCGTCGTCGGTGACGGTCATCGTGATCGCCGCAGGGGCTGTCGGGTCCAGGACGCGGCGAGCCGTGGTCGCGTCGACGGCGTTCTGCATCAGCTCGCGCACGTAGACGCGGGGGCTCGAATACAGGTGGTGGGACAGGAGGTCGACGAGCCCGCGCAAGTCGACGGAGAAGACGTGTGTATCCGGTTCAGTCATAGTTTCGTTCACGAGCCCGCGCCTGGGACTATCGCCTGGCCGGGCCACGGTCGGGTGAGCCGCCGTCGCGGTTCACAAGGGAGGAGGGATCGTCGGACCGCGATGTGGCTCGCCGATCCGCGCCGGAAACGATTCCGCCCCATAGTAGAACCGGGCCCGCGCATCCGCCACCGCGTAATCGCCCACGAGACCGGGCCATCGAACCGCGTCAGCGCCTCGACCATGAACACCGCGACGCCACCGGGGCCGAACTGCCGGGAAACGAGACAGTCGACGGTCGATCGGCGGGCCCCACGACAGGAAACGGCCCGCCGACCGCGGTGGTCGGCGGGCTCGCCGTCGCACGGTGCCGGGCGACCGTCCGACACACCATTGAGGATCGAGGCGGCGAGAACCGTACGGGCGCACCGCCGAGGGCTCGGTCAGTCCTCGTCCTTCTTCTTGCGGGGCTTCCGCTTCGCCTTCTTCGGCTTCTCCGGTTCGGCGGCGTCGTTGTCGCCGCGCTCGTCGAACAGCGTGTCCTCGCGCTTGAGGTCCGAGACCCACTGCGCGGTCACCTCGTCATCGCCGACCCCGTACTCCGGGCCGGGCGGAGGAGACGGCATCACGTGAGCGTCGCGCTGCCTCGGCACCCGAGCCGGCTCGTCCCAGCCGTACTCCTCGGACACGTACGGGTCGATCGCGGGCACCTGCACCGTGGACGACTGCGGAGGAAGCTCCGGCTCCACCGGTTCGAGCGTCGCCGTGGGGGCCGGTTTCGCGGGCTGCGGGCTCCGCCGGAACGCCGCCACCAGCAGCGAACCGAGCAATCCCGCCACCGCCGCGTAGATGCCGGTGAAGATGCCGGGCCACTGCGGGGAGACCCCGACGGCGGCTTGGCTCGCCGACGCGTAGCCGAGGACGAGGAGCAGGGGCCCGAACGCGCCGGACACGGCGGTGACCCGGTGGTCGCCTCCCTTGTCCGCCGTCGCGGCGGCGGCGGCCGCGCCGATCACCAAGGACCCCAACAACAGTGGCGGAGCCACCGACAGCGAGCCCTCGCCGAGCGTGCCGACCAGGTCCCGCCATGAGCCCCATACACCGGGGCGGATCGTGTCACCCGTGTCGCCGATCGGGACGAACGCCGACAGACCCGCCAACACCCATGTGAGCACAATGGATGCGGCGACGTTGACGGCGACGGCCCGCGAGGCGAGGGACACCGCGATGACGACCATTCCGATGACGGCGCCGATCCCGGCGGCCTGGAACGGGGCGGCCGACAGTGGGGCGTCCGCGAACCGCATCGCGGGGATCGCCACCAGTGGGGCCACGACGAAACCGCCGACGGCGGCGGACGGGACGGCGGCGATCTTCGCCGCCGTGTCGGAGGCGAGCCGACTCGCGGCGAAGCCGCCGACAACGGTTGACACGGCGGTCAACCAGCTGGTCCACGCCAGATGCGCGGCCCATTCCGCGACGTCGCCGTCGCGCCAGATCAACACCGCCAAGCCGGACGCCAAACCCAGCTGAGCGAGCGCGGTCATCACCGCGGCGCCGAAAGCAATACCGGCAACGCGGCCGGGGGCAGTCTTAGACATGGACGGAAGCCTATGGCTAATTCGCGTGTGACGCAAAGCTCATCGCGCCCCGTACCAGGCCCGATCGCTGTCGGTGACAGAAAACCTCGCCGAAGTAACCGATATACCACACTTCGTGCGTTTCATCGGGCAGGCTGAACGCTGTGAATCCACGCGATGACAAGTCACGCAACCCCGTGGCACAATCCCCATCCGATTCCTTCGATGCCCGCACCCCGCCCAGAGGAGACACGATGCTCGCCCGCGGCGAGTTCCGCGACGATCGCGCCATCGCCGAGCATCCCCAACTGCGACAAGCGATGCCGCCTCGACCTCGCGAGGTCGACGTCGAGGAGTTCACCGAGCGCGGTGACCAAGGTCGCGCTATGGCGTCGCACCCACTATTTCGCGGATTGCTTCAGGAGCTCCCGCCGCGACAGGAGCCTCCGACGAAGGAATGGCTGGACAGGTGGACGTCGACGGCCCGGTCGATCCTCGAACTGCTGTACAGCCGCGACCGGATGGACTGAGCTGGCCGGATAGCCTCATCGTGATGAGGAGCCAACTCGATTTCGAGGAGTTTCACCGATGAGCGACGCGTACACGACCTTGACGCGGCGGCTGGCCGACGCCGATCCCGACATCGCCCGGCTGATCGACGACGAGGGGCGCCGTCAAGCCAACACGATCCGGTTGATCGCCAGCGAGAACTACGTGTCGCAGGCCGTTCTCGACGCGACGGGAACCCTTCTGACGAACAAGTACTCGGAAGGGTACGCCGGGAAGCGGTACTACGAGGGCCAGCAGGTCATCGACCAGATCGAAGAACTCGCGATCGAACGAGCGAAGGCCGTCTTCGGCGTCGAGCACGCCAACGTGCAGCCGTACTCCGGTTCCCCGGCGAACCTGGCCGTGTACCTGGCGTTCGCGGAACCCGGTGACACGGTGATGGGCATGTCCCTGCCGATGGGCGGCCACCTCACCCACGGGTGGAGCGTCTCGGCGACCGGGAAGTGGTTCAACGCGATCCACTATGGCGTCAAGCGGGACACGGGCACCGTCGACTTCGACGAGGTCGCGACGCTCGCCCGCACGCACCGCCCGAAGCTGATCTTCTGTGGTGGCACGGCCATTCCACGGACGGTCGACTTCGCGGCGTTCGCCGAGATCGCCCGCGAGGTGGACGCGTTGCTCGTCGCCGACATCGCGCACATCGCGGGTCTCGTCGCCGGCGGCGCGCACCCGAGCCCGGTCGGGCACGCCGAAGTCATCTCCACGACGACGCACAAGACCCTGCGCGGTCCGCGTGGCGCGATGCTGATGTCGACGGCGGACAGGGCGAAGGCGCTCGACAAGGCCGTCTTCCCCGGTCTCCAGGGTGGCCCGCACAACCACACGACGGCCGCGATCGCGGTCGCCCTCCACGAGGCCTCCACACCGGACTTCTCGAAGTACGCGCACCAGATCGTCGCGAACGCGAAGGCGCTCGCCTCGGCGTTGACGGAGCGCGGCTTCGACCTAGTGTCGGGCGGCACCGACAACCACCTGATCCTCATCGACCTGACGAGCAAGGACATCGGCGGAAAGCCCGCCGCGAAGGCGCTCGACCGCGCCGGGATCGAACTGAACTTCAACACCGTTCCGTTCGACACCAGGAAGCCGTTCGACCCGTCCGGTCTGCGCATCGGCACGGCCGCCGTCACGACGCGCGGCATGACCGAGGCCGACATGACGCACATCGCGGGCTGGATGGACGACGCGGTCACGGCCGCCCGTGCCGGCAAGGAAGAGGCACTCGACGAGATCGCGGCGCAGATCTCCGATTTCTGCGCCCAGTACCCCATCCCGGGGTGGAGCGCGTAGCGGTCCACCCCGGAATCAAAGAACACGGTCCGGGGTGGAGCGCGTAGCGGTCCGCACCCGGGATCAAGCAACACGGTCCGGGGTGGAGCGCGTAGCGGTCCGCACCCGGGATCAAGCAACACGGTCCGGGGTGGAGCGCGTAGCGGTCCGCCCCGGAATCACGCGACACGGCGGGTCGCCCCGTGCCGACGTGTTCGTCGCGCGGAACCCGTGGCACGTCACTGATCGNNGCGCGTCTCACCTGTACTCGCGCCTCACTCCAAGAGCACGTCGACTTGGCACTCGCTGTGAACTCCCTGTGCGCCAAGCGTTCTCCCGCGCATGGGACGGCGCGCCTGCCGGGCACTCGCCTCGTCCGATGCGCCGATCGGCTGTGCACCAGGGTTCCCCACGCCTTTGGACCGTGAACGCGTCAATTCTCCGTCGGCGCAGATCTCCTGTGCGCCAAACGTTCTCGCGGGACTCGGGCCGCGGATCCGTTGGTTCGGGCGCGGACCGGAGTCGTCGACTTCGGATGTCGTCCCCGCGCTGCCACGGCATCGCGGGGACGCCGTGATCCGGAAGTTCGAGGTCGGGCGGTCCGTCGTCGGGCAACGCCCGTGGGGCGCGGTCTGCCGAACGACCTTGGTCGATCGCGTCACGGTCGCCTTAGGGGCCGTCTCGTCATCCAGCAGATCGGCTCCGGCGGCGTCGCGGTGTTCATGGTCGAACCGGGTCAGCGGTTCGACGGCCACCGGCCGCGTCGTCGAAGTTCTTCCGCGGTGTTCCAGCACGCCGGAAGGCATGGCCGACACCGGTATGCCGGAACTACTCCGTCTCCCTGAGCGACGCCCCGTCATGCGCCTCGCACGACCTGAGACAACGGGACAACCTCTAACATCTATGGGATGTCGGACTTTCACCTCTCGGTCGACTATGGAACATCCAACACCGTCGCGGTCCTGTCGTGGCCGGACGGCAAATCCCGTCCGCTGCACTTCGGGCCGTCGGCGGTGCACGCCGCGCCGGATGGTCGACTGTCCACGGGTAACGACGCGATTCGGGCGAGCCGCAGCGACCCGTCGGGGCTGGAGCCGAATCCGAAGCGGCGCATCGACGACGGCGAGGTGCTGCTGGGAGCGTCGGCGCTGCCGGTGGCGGCGCTGATCGCGGCGACGCTGTCCGTGGTGCGGCTGGAGGCCGAACGCGTCGCGGGCGGGCCGATTCCCGTGTTCACGATGACGATCCCGGCGGGTTGGGCGGGCCCACGGCGCGCCGTCCTCGCGGAGGCCGCGACTTTGGCGGGTCTCCCCGAGCCCGTGTTCGTGCCGGAGCCGGTAGCGGCGGCGTCGTACTTCGTGACGCAGGCCGCGGCACGGGTCCCGTCCGGTGGTTACGCGGTCGTGTACGACCTCGGAGCGGGCACCTTCGACGTCAGCGTGGTACGTCGGCATGGCGACGCCTTCGAGGTGCTCGCCGTGGACGGTCTGGACGACGTCGGCGGCTTGGATCTGGACCAGGTCCTCATCGAACGGATCGGCGCGGCTCTGACGGACGAGGAGCGAGACGCCTGGCGGAACCTGCTCGCGCCGACGGACAACGCCGCGATGCGCGCGCGGCACGAGCTGTGGCGGGACGTGCGCGACGCGAAGGAGGCCCTGTCGCGGCAGCCGAGCGCGTCGCTCTATCTGCCGCTTGTGGATCGTGAGGTGCATGTCGTGCGGGAGGAGTTCGAGCGCCACGCGACCTCCATACTGGAACCGACGACGGTCACGATGATGCGCGCGGTCGCGGACTCCGGTGTCGGCGCGCAAGAACTCGCGGGCGTGTTCCTCGTCGGCGGCGCGAGCCGGACGCCGCTCGTCACGACGCTGGCCCACCGCGCGTCGGGGATCGCCCCGATCGCCGTGGAGCAGCCGGAACTCGTCGTCGCCGAGGGTGGTCTGCGGGCGTCCGTATTCACCTCGGCTCCGCCACCCGCACCGGCTCCGCCGCACCCGACCCGTACCATCGCGGTTCCGCCCTCATCGCCGTGTCCCGAGCCGCCGGGGACACCGCGCAGGCGAGACGACTCCTCACCGAAGCCGAAGGTCTGATAGGACAGCTGCGGGAGGAGTGGCAACGTTTCTCCACGACCGAGGACCTGGCCCTGGCCTGGGCCCGCATCGAGGTGGGCCGGGCGGAGTTCCTCATCGCCTCCCCCCTCGGGCGGGGCCCTTTCGACGAGTACCTGATCAAGGACGTCGTCGGTGTCATCGCGGAGACCGACCCCGAACGGGCGGAACTGCTGAGTCGGCGCGTTCCCGACACGGAGACCGACGCGATCGTGGCCGTCGCCGACGGCCTGCTCACGGTGGCGACCGACCGCGCGGAACGGGTCGCGCGCTCCGTCCCCACCCGTTGCGAGGACTGGGAGTTCGCGCTCTCCGAATTCGTCGTGAGGATCGCCGAGGTCGACCGCTTCGCCGCCGAGCGGATCGCCTCGTGCCTTCCCGCGGATGTGAGGAACGAGGCTCTCGTCCCCGTGGTCACGGCTCACGCCTCGGTCGACCCCGCGCACGCGGAGGACTTGGCGCGCACCATCTCCGACGATGATGAAGCCCTCGTTGGGGCCCTCGCGGCGGTCGCGGCGGGATACGCCGATTCGCGACCCATGGAGGCACGACGCACCCTGGAGGAAGCACGTCAGCTCGCGCATCGGTTGAGCGACAGCGGTTTCGCGCGGGTGACCGGTCTCATCGCGGTCGGCGCGGCGGCCGCCCGCATCGATCCCGCGACGGCCGCTGAGATCCTCCGCGAGGCGGAACCCCTGGCCCGCGCGATCGAGGCCAGGTGGAAGTCGTCCCGAATGAAGGCGCTCGAGGACCTCGCTGCCGCGTGGGCACTGGTCGACGCGGCCCAAGCGGAGCGAATCGTCCGGTCCACCCCGGAGATCGACGGGTGGCGCCGGACCGATCTCCTGCTCGCCATAGCCGAGGAGGCCGCGCGTCGGCACGGCCTGCCATTGCGTCCTGCGCCGAAGGACTGACCCCGAGACCTCGGATGTGACGCACCGGCACGTGAACCGTTGCCGCCCCACGGACCGATGTGGACGGACACCGCGCGCTGGAGCTTGGGAATGGCCGAGCGGTGTCGGTCGGAAAGGGAGCCGTTCCCACGTATCGGCATGTGACACATCCGGCGTGCTGGCGCATGGCGAAAGAACTTCGACGACGCGGCCGGTGGCCGTCGAACCGCTGGCTCGGTTCGGCCATGAACACCGCGATGATGCCGGAGCCGAACTTCCGAGTTACGAGACGGCCTCTAGGCTCGCGAGCATGCGCGTACTGGTGTTGGGTGGGACGGTCTTCGTCGGTCGAACCATTGTGGAGGAATTGCTGAGGTCGGGCGTCGACGTGACGATCTTCGGGCGCGGCCGCACCGGGAACGAGCTGTTTCCGGAGGTGCCCCGCCTGCTCGGCGACCGCGACGTCGACGACTACGCGAGTCTGCGCGGTGGCGAATGGGACGCGGTCATCGACGCGAGCGGCTACGTTCCCCGGCACGTCGCCGGGGCGATGGACGCCCTCGACGGCCGTGTCGGCCGGTACGTCTTCCTGTCGAGTCACGCCGTCTACCAGCGGTCGGACGTCGCCGAGGGCCTCGCCGAGGCGACACCGCTGCGGCCCGAACGGCGCGACACCGAGGACCTCGACGAGGACACCTACGGGCCGCTGAAAGTCGCGTGCGAGAACGACATCCGGGACCGCTTCGGTGACCGCGCGACCATCGTGCGCGCGACGAAGGTCGCCGGACCGCACGATCCGTCGGGGTCGGTCCTCTACTGGGTCCGGCGCGGCGCGCGCGGCGGACGCGTCGCGCTGCCCGGCGACCCGTCCCAGCCGCTGGCCCTGGTGGACGCCCGCGACCTCGCCGTCGTCGTGCGGGAGGTGGTGGCGCGCGGTTGGGGCGGCGCCGTCGACGCGTCGGGCCCGCACCCGGCGGCGACACTCGGCGAGTTCATCACGACCTGCGCGTCCGCCGCCGGATCCACCATGGACATCGTGACGGTAGATCCGGGTCTCGGGGGCCCGATGTTCCCGCTGGTCCGCGCCCCGTCCGTCTGGCCGGTGCTACGCGGCCGGGGAGCGCTCGCCCGGTCGTTGGGGATGCCGTCGACACCGTTGTCTCACACCGTCTCCGACATCGCCGAATGGGACGCGGGTCGGGGCGCGCCTCCGATCGACGTCGGTTTCGACGTCGAGGAGGAACGGCGACTCCTGGAATCCGGCGAGTGACCGAGCGCGGTGGGTGTCGTCGCGTCATCATATTGCCGCCCAAAGGTAATCGACGATCTTGACCCACTATGGATAATTAGGGGTCCCATTGGCGTTCGGATGAAACGCGAGGACCAACATGGACGCACGCGCGTGGGTCGGCGGAAGCATCGTGTCGATGCGTGACAGCGGCGACGGCCGCATCGAGATCACCGTCGTCCACATCGACCAAGACGAACGGGAGACCGCGCGGACGACGCCCGACGCGGTCGTACCCGCGGCCGAGCCGCTCGCTCCCGTCGGTTGACGTGACGGTGCGCGGCCCGTGTCGCGGGCCGCGCACACGATCACCCGAAGAACTCGGTCGCGACGTCGATGAACCTGTCGTTCTGGTCGCTCGTGCCGAACGAGACCCGCACTCCCTCACCGGCGAACGGGCGAACGATGACACCACGCGCCTCGCAGTGCTTCGCGAAGTCGACGGAGCGCTCCGCCAGCGGCAACCACACGAAGTTCGACTGGCTGCCGGGCACGTCCGGCAGGAGCTTCCGGACGGCGTCGGTCACGCGTTCCCGTTCGGTGACGACGAGCGCGGCGCGTTCGCGCATCGTGTCCTCGGCGTCGAGGGCGGCGAGCGCGGCGGACTGGGCGCAGGCGTTGGTCGAGAACGGGGTGACGACCTTGCGGACCGCGTCGGCGACGGCGGTCGACGCGACGAGGTAACCGGCGCGCAGTCCGGCTAGGCCCCAGGCCTTCGAGAACGTGCGCATGACGACGACGTTGGGGCGGTCGCCGTATTCGGCGAAGCCGTCGGGGACGTCGGGGTCGGTCACGAACTCGAGGTACGCCTCGTCGAGGACGACGAGGACGTTCTCGCCGACGGTGTCGATGAAGCGGGTCAACGCGTCGCGGTCGACGGTCGTCCCGGTGGGGTTGTTCGGGTTGCACACGACGACGAGGCGCGTCCGGGGGGTGACGGCGGCGGCCATCGCGTCGAGGTCGTGGCCGTGCTCGGGGGTGTTGGGGACGCGAACGCTCGTCGCGCCGATGCCCGCGACGACGATCGGGTAGGCCTCGAAGGAACGCCACGAGTAGACGACCTCGTCGCCGGGGGCGCACGCGGCCTTGACGAGGTGTTCGAAGAGCGCGACGGAGCCGCAGCCGGACGCGATCCGGTCGATGCCGACGCCGAGACGGTCGGCGATCGCCTGACGCAGCGCGAGGACGCCCATGTCGGGGTATCTGTGGGCTTCGGTCGCCGCCAACGCGATCGCGTCGACGACGCCGGGCAGCGGACCGTACGCGACCTCGTTGCTGGCGAGCTTGATCGCCTCGGGCAGGCCGAGTTCGCGGGCGAGGTCGGCGGGGTTCCGTCCGGGCACGTAGGACGGGAGCGCGGCGAGGTCGGCGCGCGTCAACTGCGACATGTCAGGTCTCCTTTGACGGGGTGGTGTCGGATTCGGTGGTGATGACCATCGTGAACGCGGACTTGTCGTGCAGACATTGCCGGAACGGCCGGTCGGTCACGCACCACAGACCGTCGATGATGGACAGTATGACGCCGAAGGGGAAGCAGATCACCGGCATCATGAGCAGCGACCATCGGGAGATGACGGCGCTCCAGCGGAGCTTGTCGCCGATGAGTGGGGCGACCTTGACGCCCATGAGGCGTTTGCCGAGCGTCTGTCCAGTGGCGACGGTCGCCGGGACCTCGTATCCGAACCAGACGAGGATGCCGATGAACATGATGAGGAACTGAAGGTCGTAGGCCCTGTCGGGCAGTTCCATGCTCATCGGGTCGGCCTCCGGGTCGGACATGACGCGCCGGACGGCGGGCATGACCTCCTGGAAGTACTGGTACAGGAACCAGCCGTTGACGACGAGGTTCAGCAGCAGCACGATGACGATGTCGATGAGGCGCGCGGCCAACCGGAGCCCGGGGTTCGCCGGTGCTCGACCCGCCATGAGTTTGTCGATCTGGGCGGGGCTGAGCATTCCCGGGCGAAGCGGCGGCACGACCGGTTCGGATGGTCGCTCGGTCGTCTGCGGGGCTGGTTCCGGTGCGGGTGGCGGCTCGGGTTCCGGTTCGTCGGGGGGCGTCGCGTCGACGGGGACGGCTTTGCCGATCCACTGTCGGCCGTCCCAGTAACGCTGTGTCGTGGGTGCGGCCGGGTCACGGTACCAGCCGGGTTCGATCTTGCTCATCGCGTCGATTCTGTCAGGCCGGTGTTCCGCTTGGTCGGTTGAACGCCCTGCTCGCGGCGTCCAACCGACCAAACGAAAGGGGTTACAGGTTGCCGCGTTTGGCCTGTTCCTTCTCCAGCGCTTCGAAGAGCGCCTTGAAGTTGCCCTTGCCGAAGCTGAGAGAGCCGTGCCGTTCGATCAACTCGTAGAACAGTGTCGGACGGTCCTGTTGCGGCTTGGTGAAGATCTGGAGCATGTAGCCGTCCTCGTCGCGGTCGACGAGAATGGACCGCTTCTTGAGTTCCTCGATCGGGACGCGGACGGTGCCGATGCGCTCGCGCAGCTCCCCGTCGTCGTAGTACGAGTCGGGCGCCTCGAGGAACTCGACACCGTTGGCGCGCATGTGGTCGACGGCCGCGAGGATGTCGTTCGTGGCGAGCGCCATGTGCTGGACGCCGGGGCCGCCGTAGAACTCGAGGTACTCGTCGATCTGGGACTTCTTGATGCCTTCGGCGGGCTCGTTGATCGGGAACTTCACCTTGCGGGTGCCGTTCGCGACGACCTTGCTCATGAGGGCGGAGTACTCGGTCGCGATCGCGTCGTCGACGAACTCGACGATGTTCGTGAACCCCATGACCTTCTGGTAGAACTCGACCCAGTCGAGCATCTTGCCCAGTTCGACGTTGCCGACGACGTGGTCGATCGCCTGGAAGTACCGCTTCGGGGCACCACCGGCGATGGCGGCGCTGCGGTCGACGATCGGCTTCGCGGCGGTGAAGCCCGGAAGGAACGGGCCGTCGTACCTCGACCGGTCGATGAGGACGTTGCGGGTCTCGCCGTACGTGGCGATCGCCGCGACGCGGACGGTGCCGTGCTCGTCGGTGAGGTCGTGCGGTTCGACGAGGCCCGTCGCGCCCTGCTTCACCGCGTACGCGTAGTTCTCGTCCACATCGGGCACTTCGAGGGCGACCTCGATGACGCCGTCGCCGTGACGCGCGTAGTGCTTCGTCGCCGGGGATTCGGCCGTCACACCGCCCGCCAAGACGAAGGTCACGCCGCCGGACTTCAACACATACTCGGCGTGCTCGCGAAAGCCCTGCTCGGGACCGCGATAGGCGACCAGTGTCATCCCGAACGCCGTCGAATAGTAGTGCGCGGCCTGCTTGGCGTTGCCCACATAGAAACGAATGTGGTCCCACCCCTTGATGGGGAAGTCGTCCTTGCTGATGTCGTGCTCGACGGCACCGACAAGTTGCGCCTCGGGAATGCTCAGATCGGTCATGGTCGCCTCCTCGCGAAGAATGACGTACTACCCAGCATGATCATCGACGACCGCCCATTGGGCAAGAGTCGCAAAAAACCTTGGACACCTTGCACATAACGTCCGCCGAATCCCTCGATATGGTGAACAACATGACCAGACAGATCGGCCCGGACGAGCTCGACGCACGCCTCATCACCCTGCTCACCGAGCAACCCCGCATCGGCGTCCTCGAATGCGCCCGTCGCCTCGCCGTCGCCCGGGGCACCGTCCAGGCGCGACTCGACAAACTCACCGAACGCGGCGTCATCACCGGCTTCGGCCCCCACGTGTCCCCCGCCGCGCTCGGCTACGGCGTCACCGCGTTCGTCACCATCGAGATCCGGCAAATGCGCGGACGCGAAGCCGTCACCCGCCACCTCGCGGACATCCCGGAAGTCCTCGAAGCGCACACCGTCACCGGATCCGGCGACCTCATGTGCCGGATCGTGTCCCGCACCAACGCCGACCTGCAACGCGTCATCGACCGGATCGTCTCCAGCGAAGGCGTCATGCGCGCGTCCACCGTCATCGCGCTCGCCGAGCAGATCCCGTACCGGACGCTGCCGCTCGTGTCGACGGCCGCGCGTTAGTTCAGGACCGCAGGAGCTCGACGACGGCGATGACCGCGAACGCCGCGAACAGGATCGACGCGCCCCGCTGAATCCATTTCAGGGGAACGAAACGCACGACGACGCGGCCCAGCAGGATCGCCAGGGTCGCGACGGCGATCAGCGCGAGTGCCGCGCCGAGGAAGACGAGGACGGGCGTGCCGTAGTGCGCGGCCAGGCCGGCGGTCGCCAGTTGCGACGCGTCGCCCCACTCGGCGGCGAACAGGACCCCGAAGCTCGTGAACACGGTCGGCCAGAAACGCAGCCCGCCGCTGCCGTCGACGTCGGTCTCGTCGGGGGCGTTGAGGCTCTCCCGGAACAGGAGAACCGCGCCCACCGCGAACAGGACCGCGACGACCAGCAGGACGATCCACGTCGGCAACAGACTGAGCAGGCCACCCGCGGCGACCGCGATCGCCGACTGCACGACGAACGCCGCCGACACACCGATCAGGACCGGCCAAGACCGGTATCGGCTGGACAGGACGAGCGTCGCCATCATCGTCTTGTCGGGCAGTTCCGCGACGAAGATCAACCCGAACGTCGCGAGGAACGGGATCAACTCGTGCATGGGTGTGCCTTCCAGGAGAACCGACGGACGCGGACCGCGCACGACTGTACGGACCGGCCACCGTCGCGCCACCGCCGGGACGAGCCATGGTGACGCCGCACGTTCACGTCAGCTCGAACAGCTCCCGGGCAGCCGCCTCCGCGCGGGCCAGGACGGACTTGACGGGGCGTCCGAGCCGCGCGGCCGCGTCGGCGACGTCCTCGTACTCGACGGAGACGTGTCGGACCCCGTGATCGTCGGAGGCGATCTTCACCCCCACCGGGCGACCATCCACATAGATCGTGCTGAAGCGTCGTTCCAGTTCCTCCTTGACGACGCTCGCGCGACGCAACCCGATCGTCGTCGTGTTCCGGAATATCACGTCGGTGACCGCCGAGGTCGAACCCTCCGGGCACAGCACGTGGAGGGTGTGGCCGGGGCGCCCCTTCTTCATGAGGATCGGCGTCAGCCACGCGTCCGACGCGCCGGCCGCGAGCAACTCCGTCAACGTCGCGGGCCACAACCGCGGATCCATGTCGTCCACATTGCATTCGATCGCGGTGGCGGTGCGCGTGGCCGCGGCGACGTCGGGAACACCCAGCAACAACCGCAGCACGTTCGCGCGTTGCCTCGGATCGTGGCCACCGGCACCGACGCCGACCGTCGCCAACCGCATCGGCGGAAGGCCACCGAACTCGACGGCGTGCGTCGCGATGAGCGCCGCCCCCGTCGGCGTGCACGCCTCGTAGTCGACCTCGCCGCTCACGGGCGCGCCGACCCCCGACAGCACGAACAGCGCCGCCGGCGCCGGTAGCGGGATGCCGCCGTGCGCTCCGGTGGTGGTGCCTCCGCCGACTGTCACGGTCGACGCGCTGATGGTGCGCAGGCCGCGTTCGCGGCGCAGCCAGTCGACGCCGGCGCAGGTGGCGACAATGTCGGTGAGGGCGTCGAGCGCGCCGACCTCGTGGAAGTGGACGTCGGCGACGTCGACGCCGTGCGCGGCTGCCTCGGCGTCGGCGAGGCGGGTGAACGCGTCAACGGCGTCGCGGGTGACCGGCTCGGCGAGACCGGCCCCTTCGATGAGCGCTCGGATCGTCGGCAGGTTCCGGTGGTGTGCGCCGGGTTCGCAGGCGACGTCGACCTTGGTGGCGCGGAGGCCGTGCCGAGTCACGGTGCGGCTGGACAGTTTCACCGGTTCGACGTCGAGTGCGTCGACGCTGTCCTGGAGGGTGTCGAGTGGGACACCGGCGTCGACGAGTGCCGCGAGGAACATGTCTCCGCTCGCGCCTGCGGCGCAGTCGAACCATCCGATCACTGTGGTGCCTTTCGTCGTTCGGGTCGGGTTCAGCGCGGGGGTGGGGAGATCGCCCCGGCGGTGGCCTGAGCGACGGGGGTGACGCGGCGGTGCCGGGCGCGGACGACGCGGGCCGCGCATACGGCGGCGCCGTAGCCGTTGTCGATGTTGACGACGGCCACGCCCGGGGCGCACGAGTTCAGCATCGTCAACAGTGGAGCCATTCCGCCGAGGGCGGAGCCGTAGCCGACGGAGGTGGGTACGGCGATGAGGGGTGTGTCGATGAGCCCGCCGATCACGGACGGGAGTGCGCCGTCCATTCCGGCGACGACGATGACGCAGTCGGCGTCGGCGAGGGTCGGCCGGGACGCGAGGACGCGGTGGATGCCGGCAACGCCGACGTCGGTGACCATGGTCGCGGTGAGCCCGAACGCGCGGGTCGTGAACGCGGCTTCGGCGGCGACGGGCAGGTCGGAGGTTCCGGCGCAGGCGATCGCGACCTCGCCGTTGCGCGGCGACGCCGGCGGGCCGACGGTCGCGGCCGCGGCGAGGGGGTCGGCGGTGACGTGGTCGAAGTTGTCGCGCAGGGCCGCGGTCGCTTCGTCGCTGATCCGGGTGAGGAGGACGGGCCGGTCGGGGTGGGCGGCGAGCAGGGACGTCGTGATGTCGATGAGTTGACCGGTGGTCTTTCCGGCGGCGTAGACGGCCTCCGGTTCGCCGGTGCGCAACGCCCGGTGGGTGTCGATCTTCGAGTGGCCGAGGTCGATGTAGCCGTTGCCACCGGAGAGGACCGTGCCGGTCAACGCGGCAAGCGCCGTGTCGACGGTGGCGCGCCCGCTGGCGACGTTCGTCAAGAGCTCGGTGACCTGTTCGCGATCCATTGTGCCCCCTGAGACTGGCGTGCCGTTACGCCACAGTGGTGTGTGTCGTCGACGATGGCCGTGACCGCGTGTTCGCGCTGGCGTCCCCGGTCCGGCACGGGTCACATGGTGTCACGCGGGAACGTCGGGGGGCGTCAGCCACGCGGTGGCCCCCAACGATTTCGTGGCATGGGGCGAGGAACTCCGATGGGGCTGAAGTGGGCTTCAGGCGGCTTTAGCGTGGCTTCAGCATGTGGTGGGTAGTCTCCGACCTGGGGAGGAGGTCGGAGGCCCCCGGGTATGGCCACAGTGGAAGAATAGGGTCGTTTCGCGGTCGTTCCGAAGCCCTCGACGGGCCGTCAGCCGCGAGCCGCCCACCGACTGGAGGCCATGCGGAGCGCCTCGGACACGGACGAGACCTCGGTGACGGTCATCTTCTTGGGCGCGCCCTCGCCGCAGCCCGGCGGGACGAGCGCGTGCGTGAAGCCGAGGCGCGCGGCCTCCGCGAGGCGGCGGGGTACGCCCGAGACGCGTCGGACGGCGCCGGTTAGCCCGACCTCGCCGATCGCGACGATGTCGGCGGACACGGGAGCGCTGGACACCGAGGACGCGACGGCGAGCGCGAGTGCCAGGTCGGCGGCGGGTTCGGTGACGCGCATGCCGCCGACGGTCGCGGCGTAGACCTCGCGGTCGAGGCAGCGGACGCCGCCGCGGCGGTCGAGGACGGCGAGGCCCATGTTGAGTCGCGCCGCGTCCAGTCCGGACACGGTGCGGCGTGGGATGGTGCCGTCCTTGGCGCTTCCGCCGACGAGGGCCTGGATCTCGACGAGGAGGGCTCGGCGGCCCTCCATGGTGACGGTGACGCAGGTGCCGGGCACGGGTTCGTCGGCGTCTTCGGTGAGGAACAGCCCGGCCGGGTCGGACAGGCCGACGATGCCGTCTTCGGTCATGTCGAAGCAGCCGACCTCGTCGGCGGGGCCGAAGCGGTTCTTGACGCCCCGTAGGAGGCGCAGCGTCGAATGGCGGTCGCCTTCGAAGTGGAGGACGGTGTCGACGAGGTGTTCCAGGACTCGGGGGCCGGCGATGTGACCGTCCTTGGTGACGTGGCCGACGAGGATCGAGGTGATGCCGCGTTCCTTGGCGACGCCGATGATCGCGGAGGCGACGGCGCGCACTTGGGTGACGCCGCCGGGGACTCCGTCGACGTCGCCGGTGGAGACGGTCTGGACCGAGTCGAGGATCAGGAGGCCGGGTTTGACGTCGTCGAGGTGGCCGAGGACGGCGGCGAGGTCGGTCTCGGCGGCGAGCATGAGGTCCGGGTGGATCGCGCCGATCCGGTCGGCGCGGATGCGCACCTGGGACGCGGACTCCTCGCCGGTCGCGACGAGGACGCGACCGTGGCCCGCGGCGGCGTATCGATGTGCGACATCGAGAAGCAGTGTGGACTTTCCGACGCCGGGTTCGCCCGCGATCAGCGCGACGCCTCCGGGTACGAGCCCGCCGCCGAGAACGCGGTCGAACTCGCCGACTCCGGTCGGGCGCGCCACCGCCTGCTTCGCGTCGACATCCCCAATGGACTGCGCGGGGACGGCCGGTCGGGCCGAGGTCGCGCGCCGGGACGACACCGAGGCGGCGGCCGCTCTCGCCGGTGCGCCCGTCGCGTCCATCGTGCCCCAGTCTCCGCAGTCGGGGCAGCGACCGACCCATTTGGGGACACTGTGTCCGCACGACGTGCACGCGTACGCGGTCCTGACCGTCTTCGCCATGCGACTAACCTACGCACCCCCTGTGACAGGTTGTGCGCCGTCGCCTCGACGACTGGGGACGAATCGATCCGACACGGGAGGGAGCGCGGCGTCCCGCGAACGTGGTCCGGACACGACGACGGCCCCGGCGAACCGGGGCCGTTCTCGTTGGTGGGCCTAGTGCTCGGCGTCGTCCGTTTCGGCGGTCTCGCGGTCCTGCGGCTCGAGCGGCGTCCCCATCGGGATGTCGACGGTGACCGTTCCGGCGCGTTCGAAGGTGAACGTCACCTCCACGATCGAGCCCGGCCGGAGGTCCTCGTTGATGCCTTCCAACTGCAGGTACATGCCCTCACCCGGGACGAGCATGACGAAGCCGGAGGCGGACACGGCCACGTCGATCTCGCCGCCCTGCGGTCCGGCGGGTGTCGGTTCGGGAGACTGGTCGCCGGGGCTGGGCGAGGTGCCCGGAGCGGGGGACTCGCCGTCGGGCGACGGGGATTCGGCCGCCGGGGGCTCGTCGGTTTCGCCGCCCGCGATCGTCACGGCGTCGGCGTCGGGAGAGGACACGGAGATGAGCCGGTCGCCCTCGTCGGTGGCGTTGTTGAAGACGCGCACGATGAGCGGCGCGTTGTCTCCGGCCGCGTAGCCCTCGACGCCGTTGAAGGCGATCATGAGGTCCTGCAGGCTGACCTCGCCGACGGTGGCGGTGTTACCGGGAACCGGGGCGACCTGGGTGTCGGTCTGGGTGACCTGCCCGGCGCTGCAACCGGTGACGGCGAGCGCGGCCGCCGCGGCCACGCCCAACACGGTGCGGGCCAACAGTTTGGAACCGTTCGCGGTAGCCACAGAAACGTCCTCTCGTGAACCTGGCATGCGCCCACAGGGTAAGTCCTGGCCGGAGCGCCGACGCGGCCGACCCGCCGTTGTGTGGTGGGCGACGGACTGAGCGCGGCGCGCGGCGGTGTCGTGATCGGCCGTGTCGGCGGGTGCGGGGCCGTCAGCTCGGCCGATACCGACGGCGTGTGTCCACTGTCGCCGATGGAGCTCGGCGGGCGGACGAGTCACGCGGACACGAGGAGCAGGGCGACGGCGCCGAGCGCGACGGCTTGGATGATGCGGAACGCCCATCGCGGCCGGGCGAGACAGCAGGCGAGCGCGACCGTGACGACGACGACCGGCGGCCACCACAGGGGCAGCCGGACGGACAGGAGGGTGATGGCGGCCAGTGCGGCGAGCGCGCAGACGGTGAGCGAGCCGCGTTCGCCGAGCCGGTGCGGGAGC
>NZ_CBCRZX010000009.1:26871-31461 GCF_965137155.1 Stackebrandtia soli | reverse complement strand
ACGACGCCGGTCGCGGCGTCGTCGGCGAGGTCGGGGATGACGTTGGCGAAGTGCGCGGCGACGCCGAGCGCGGCCCCGGCCGCGATGAGACCGGGACCGGAGTCGGGGGCGGCGAACGCGACGAGAGCGCCGAAGGAGATCGCGAACGGCAACGCCGACGCGATCGTGCGTTTGAGCGGCCAGTTGTAGGCCCACGCGGAGACGAGGGCGGCGATGTGCCACCAGCCCGCCGGTCCGACCGCCAGGGAGAGGACGGCGGACACGGCGACGGCGACGAGGGCGGCGGTGAACAGCGCGCGCGGAGACAGTCCATTGGCAACCGTCGGTTTGTCGCGGCGGTCGGTGTGGGCGTCACGCTCGGCGTCGATCGCGTCGTTGCTCCACCCGACCGACAGCTGCCCACAGAAGACGGCGACGGTGACGAGCGCGACGGCGCCCACGGGGCGGCCCGCCACCGCGGCGAGGACCCCGGCGACGGCGGTGACAGTCATCGTCGGTTCCGGGTGGGAGGCACGCCAAAAAGCCTTTAACGTCATGGCATCTAGCGTACGGCGTCGGATTGTGGCAGATTGAACACCGTGCGCAATCGCAACGATCCTCGTCAGTACGACGAGTTGGTCACCGAATGGTGGAAACCGGACGGTGTCTTCGCGATGCTGCACTGGCTGGCGAAGTCGCGGGGGGCGCTCGTGCCACCCGCGACGGGGGACAGCGTTCTCGTCGACCTTGGTTGCGGTGGCGGGCTCACCGCGCCGCACGTCACCGGGTATCGGCACATCGGGGTGGATCTGCGTCAGCCGAACCTGTCGGTGGCGGCACACCACGGCGTCGTCGGGATCAGGGGGGACGCTCAACGCGTCCCGCTCGCCGACGAGTGCGCCGATGTCGTGCTGGCGGGCGAGATCCTCGAACACGTCGAGGATTGGCGAGCGTGCGTCGCGGAGGCCTGCCGACTGTTGCGACCCGGCGGAACGTTGATAGTGGACACGATCGCGGACACGGCTCTGGCCCGGCTCGTCGCGGTACGGCTCGCGGAACGGGTTCCGGGCGGGCCGCCACCGGGAATTCACGACCCGGCACTGTTCGTGCCGCCGAAGGGACTCGTCGCCGAGTGCGCCCGGCACGGCGTCGCGTTGCGGACGTGGGGCGTCCGACCCGCGATCATCCCGGCCCTGCGCTGGCTGCGGACGCGGCGCGACGGGGTCCCGATGGTGTCGACGAGGTCCCACTCGATTCTTTACGCAGGAAGGGGCGTCAAACATGCGCCAAGTACGTCGGCTCGTTGAGGGGATGCGGGAGCGCGCGGTCGAACTGGACGTCGACGGCGGCTTCCCGAGCGAGGACTTCCGACTGCTCCGAGCGAACGACCTTTTAGGAGTCATGGTCCCGACGGAGCTCGGCGGACTCGGAGCGTCCTTCTCGGACTACATCGAGATCGCCTACCACCTCGGTCGGGGCAACGGGGCGGTCGGCCTGATCTTCAACATGCACGCGTGCGTCACCGGCGCGCTCGCGGCCGTGTCGGGTGACGTCGCGGTCGAGCTCGGCGCCGGCGACGGCTATCCGGTGGAACGGGACGCGATCCTTCGGGCCGCCGCGAAGGGCTCCCTCTACGCGGTCGCGATGAGCGAACGCGGCAGCGGCGCCCGACTGACCGCGATGTCGACCAGATACCACCGAACGGCGAACGGTTTCCGGATCCGGGGGTCGAAGTCCTTCGTGTCCGGCGCCGGCCACGCCGACGCGTACCTCGTCGCGGCGCGGTCCGCGGACGACGATCGGATCGTGTCGCAGTTCCTCGTCCCCGCCGGAGACGGTGTCACCGTGCGGCGCACGTGGGACACGATGGGCATGCGCGCCACCGGAAGCCATGATCTGGACCTGGACGTCGAATTGCCGGAGACGGCGCTGCTCGGCGGAGCCGAGAACCTGACACTGCCCGTCGCCGAAGCGGCACCACATTGGATGATCGCGAGCTACGCGGCGGTCTACGTCGGAGTCGCCAGGTCCGCGATCGAGATCGCCGCGACCGACGCCACCAAGCGCGGACTGGCGACACTCCCGAACGTCCGAGCCCGCATCGGCCGCGCCGACGCCGCCTGCGCCGCCGCCCACGCGACACTCGTCGAGGCCGCGCGCCGCGTCGACGACGGCGACCCCGAAGCGGGGCTGTGGGCGTGGCGGGCGAAGCTCCTCGCCGGAGACGCGGCCGCCGCCGTAACGGCGTCCATGATGGAGGCATGCGGGGCGTCGTCGATCCGACGCGGCCACCCCCTCGAACGGCTGTTCCGCGACGCCCGCTGCGGCGCACTCCAACCCGCCACATCAGACGTGTGCGCCGACTGGCTCGGCGTCGCCGCACTCGGCGGCGACCCGTACCGCGACACCGGCAAGGAGCAGCGATGGTAAACGCCGTCATCATCGGACACGGCCAGGCGACGCCGCCCGCCATGGCGCAAGAGGAACTGTGGCGCGGCCACTTCAAGGCCGCGAGCACCGGAGACGGCAGAGCCGAACGAATCTTCCTCGGCGCGGGCGTCACGACCAGGCACGGCGCGATCAACCCCGCCACCGACGACATCTCCCAATGGAGCACGGCACGACGGATGCGCGAATACGAGCGCCTCGCGCTACCGCTGGCGCGCCACGCGCTGACGACCGCGCTCGCCGACGCGGGTCTGACCGCCGACCGGCTGGGGCTGCTCGCCGTCGTCTCGTGCACGGGGTACGCCACTCCCGGCCTCGACATCACACTCGCGGCCGAGTTGGGCGCCTCCGCCGACATGCAGCGCGTCGTCATCGGCCACATGGGTTGCTACGCGGCGATTCCGGGCCTCGGCGTCGTCGCCGACCACGTTCGCCGACACGGACGACCGGCCGCGCTGTTGTGCGTCGAGTTGACGAGCCTGCACCTCCAACCGGGGCCGCTCGACACCGAACAGCTCATCGCGCACGCCCTGTTCTCCGACGCGGCGGCCTGCGTCATCGTCGCGCCCGACGACCCGCGCGGTGACGGGCTGACCGTCGACGCGATCGGGTCCCGCACCGACACGGCGCACGCCGACGCCATGACCTGGCACGTCACCGACCACGGCTTTCGGATGGGCCTCGCCGGGCGAGTCCCCATCGTCCTCTCGCGGCACCTTCCGGCCGCCGTCGGCGCGTTGCTGAAACCTCGCGACCTGGTCATCGACGACATCGACGCGTGGGCGATCCATCCGGGTGGACGTCGCATCCTCGACACGGCGCGGACGGCCCTGGCGATCGACGAGGACCAGCTGACAGTCTCGCGCGGCGTCCTCGCCGAGCACGGGAACTGCTCGTCGGCGACCGTGCTCATGATCATCGACCGGCTGCGGCGCGAACGCCCCAGAGAACTCGTCGCCTGCGCGTTCGGCCCGGGCCTGACCGTCTACTCGGCACTGTTGCGACGGGAGGGCTAGCGCCCCAGCGGCGTCCAGCCCGCGTGACCGAGAACGATCAGCATGACCAGGCTGACGATGGTGACGATCACGGCCGCCGCGAGCCACGCGACGAGACGCCACGGCGGCCCGTGCCGGGTGTCCCGCCACCGCTCCCACTCCATGTCGTGGGCGAGTTCGTCCAGCTCGGACGCGTCATCGGGGATCTCGACACGCCCCGGATCGGGCGAGGATCGAGGCCGCCCGTCGTCGTCGCGCGTCGTCGCCATGGTCGTTCACCTCCCGATCCAGACTCGCACTATGTGAGCCACAACGCCAATCTGGCCGGGACGGGAACCGCGGCGGTATCCTTGAGCAGGATCGCGAACCCACCGGCACGAGTGAGCACAGTGTCATCACGATCCGTTGTGGACGTCGTGACGACGCGCGAGAGTCATTGCTCACAATATGGCTGACCTGCACTTTCATCGCGTGCGCTGCGACATCGCAGGATATGGCCGTGTTACCCTTGACACAGCGAAAGGGGTTTCGATCCTATGAGTTTTAGTGTCGGCGAGACCGTTGTTTACCCCCATCACGGGGCCGCACTCATCGAAGCAGTCGAAACGCGCACCATCAAAGGCGTCGAACGCGAATATCTCGTGTTGCGCGTTGAGCAGGGTGACTTGACGGTGCGAGTTCCATCCACCAACGTCGAACTCGTCGGAGTACGAGAAGTCGTCGGTGCCGAGGGTCTGACTGAGGTCTTCGACGTGTTGCGCGCACCGCACACCGAGGAACCGACCAACTGGTCACGTCGGTATAAGGCAAATCTCGAGAAGCTGGCCTCCGGCAACCCGCTGAAGGTGGCCGAGGTCGTCCGCGACCTGTGGCGTCGCGACCGTGAACGCGGCCTCTCTGCGGGCGAGAAGCGCATGCTCACCAAGGCACGCGACATTCTCGTCGGCGAGGTCGCCCTCGCCGAGTCCAGCACCAAGGACGACGCGGAGAACCTGCTCGACAAGGTTTTGGCAGAAGCCTGAGCACAGCGTGTCCATCCACCGTCATCGCCGCGCAACACGGCATCGTCCGCACGGACGGTAAGCGGCGACGACGCTCACAGCAATGAGGAAGCGATTCGTCGACGGCGGTCCAGGGCCGTCGACGCTTCCACGACAGAGGGGGGGGG
>NZ_CBCRZX010000009.1:0-26861 GCF_965137155.1 Stackebrandtia soli | reverse complement strand
GTTNCNNCCCCTCTCGTGCTTAACTCTGTCAACAAACCGACGGTCTGTCTATTGTGTAGGACATTATCGGCCCGCGACGCCGGCCAACTCCGGTTCACGATCCCGGATCGACGTCACCGTGTACTCCTCGGACTCGGCGGAAGTCCGCTCCGTCCCGGGGACCGCCGTCGTGTCAGCCGCCGCACTGTTGCGACGCCACAGCACCGCCGATGTCACCCCAGCCGCCGTCGCGACCGCGACCGCCGCAGCGATCCACGGCCAGCGACTACGACGCCGCTTGCGCAGCCCCACCGCAGTCAACGCGTTGTTGATACCGGGTGCGATCTTCTCCTTGGCGCCCGCGGCCGCATGCGTGCCCGCCGCCCTCAGATGACCGAACCCCTCAACCAGTTCCCCGCGAATCCGGCGGCCCCGTTTCCTGGACGAACGCCGTTGTAGCAAGATCACGCTGATTCACCTCCCGTAGCGGATGTACGTCACACATCCTGCCCGCTCGGCCCCGCAAATGTGCACAAACGGCGGTGGTGCGGTGGACGATTTCGACACGCATGGCACCATAGGCGCCATGACTACGGCAACCCTGCACACCACCGTCGGCGACATCGTCGTCCAGCTCTTCGACAACCACGCGCCGAAGACGGTCGCGAACTTCGTCGGCCTCGCCGAAGGCAGCAAGGAGTACACCGACCCCAACACGGGCCAGCCGGGCAGCGGACCGTACTACAACGACACCCCGTTCCACCGGATCATCGCCGGCTTCATGATCCAGGCGGGCGACCCGACCGGAACCGGCCGTGGCGGCCCCGGATTCCAGTTCGACGACGAACCGCACCCCGACCTCGCCTACAACCGTCCGTACCTCCTCGGCATGGCGAACGCCGGCATCCAGGGCGGACGCGGCACCAACGGCTCGCAGTTCTTCATCACGGTGAGCCCGCAGGGTCACCTCACCGGCAAGCACACCATCTTCGGTGAGGTCACCGACGCCGGCTCACAGAAGGTCGTCGACGCGATCGCCACCACCCAGACCGACCGTAACGACCGTCCCCTCAACGAGATTCGCATAGAGCGCGTTACCATTCAGCGGTAATGAGTGACGAACAGATCGGACCAGTGTGCTACCGGCACCCGGGCCGCGAGACTCACGTACGGTGTTCGCGTTGTGACCGACCGATCTGTCCAGACTGCATGAACCAAGCCTCAGTCGGGTGGCAATGCCCCAACTGCGTGGCTGAAGGACGCAAGACCACCCGGCAGACCCGCACCGCCTTCGGCGGGAGCATGAGCGGGTCTGCCGGGTTGGTCACCAAGATTCTCGTCGGCCTCAACGTCGGCGTGTTCCTGATCGGCCTCGCCCTCGCCTTCCAGGCGGGCGGCGTCGGCGCGCAGAACGTGCTCCTCGGCGGAGCCAGCCCGCTGCACCTGTTCGGCGCCATGTACGCCGGGCCGGTCATGCCGCTGTCGGACGGTTTCGTCCTCGCCGGTGTGGCGTCCGGCGACTACTGGCGGCTGTTCACCGCCATGTTCCTCCACTACGGCATCATCCACCTGGCGTTCAACATGTACGTCCTGTGGGTCATCGGCCGCTACCTCGAACGCGACCTCGGCCCCGGCCGTTTCCTGGCCCTGTACGTCATCTGCGGTCTCGCCGGGAACGTCGCCACGTACCTGTTCGCCGACCCGATGTCGCTGTCGGCCGGCGCGTCCGGCGCGATCTTCGGCCTGTTCGGGGCGATGGTCCTCGTCAACCGCAAACTCAGCCGCGACAACTCCGGCATCTACACGTTGCTGATCCTCAACCTGGTCATCACGTTCATCCCGGGCACGAACATCAGCATCACCGGGCACCTCGGCGGGCTGATCATGGGGCTCGCGATCGGTTTCGCCATCTCCTACGCTCCCCGCGACAACCGGACGGTGGTCCAGGTGTGCTCGTTCGTCGGCGCTCTCGCGCTCATGGCCGCCGCCGTGGTCTGGCGCACCGGCGACCTGCTCTCCCAGGTTCCCATCGGCTGACCGGGGCGGGTCGTCACCGGCGACCCGTGTTCGGTGGCCGAGACCCGGCCGCGAACGGTTTCGGCCACTCCACCCGGTACCCCTGATCCGCCGCCGCATGCAAAGTCCACTGCGGATCCCAAAGGTGCACGCGGCCGAGCGCGCACAGGTCGGCACGTCCGGCGAGGATGATCGAGTTGACGTCGTCCGCCGACGAAATCGCCCCGACCGCGATCACGGCGACCTCGGGAAAGTCCCGCCGCAGCGCGTGCCTGATCCGATCCGCGTACGGCGTCTGATAGGACCGCCCGTACGCCGGCCGTTCATGGGAGACGACCTGACCCGTCGACACGTCGATCGCGTCGACCCCGGCCGCCGCGAACGCCCGCGCGATGACGACCGAGTCCGGGCCCGTGACACCACCGTCCGCCCAGTCCGTCGCCGACACCCGGACCGACAGCGGTCCGTCCCACTCGTCACGGATCGCGGCCAGCACGCGCAGCGGAAACCGGAGCCGCCCGTCGACGTCGCCGCCGTACGAGTCCGTGCGTCGATTCGTCAACGGAGACAGGAAACTCGACAGCAGGTAACCGTGCGCGCAGTGCAACTCCAGCAGGTCGAAACCGCAGTCTCGTGCGCGGCGCGCGGACGCCGCGAAGGCCGCGACGACGGCGTCCAGTTCCGCGCCGGTCAGCTCCTGCGGAACCTGACTGTCGGGCCGGTACGGCAGCGCCGACGGAGCGACCACCGGCCAGTTCCCCGACGGTAGGGGCTCGTCGATGCCCTCCCACATCAGACGGGTCGAACCCTTGCGGCCCGAATGACCCAGCTGGACGCCGATCGCGGCGGGCGTGTCACGGTGCACGAAGTCGACGACACGCCGCCACGCCGCCGCCTGTTCGTCGGTGTACAGGCCCGCGCAACCGGGCGTGATTCGGCCCTGATCGCTGACGCACACCATCTCCGTCATGACGAGCCCGGCACCGCCGAGCGCCTTCGAACCGAGATGCACGAGGTGGAAGTCTCCCGGCACGCCGTCGACGGCCGAGTACATGTCCATAGGAGACACGATGACGCGGTTGCGGAGTTCGAGGGAACCGATGCGGACCGGTTGGAACATCGCCGGACGCGGGGGCTCCTCGGGACGGCCGTGAGTCGTGGCGAACCAGGAGTCGACGGCCGTGGTGAACGCCGGGTCGCGCAGCCGGAGGTTGTCGCTCGTGATCCGGCGCGACCGGGTGAGCAGGTTGAACGCAAACTGAAGCGGTTCCTGGTCAAGGTAGCGGGGAAGGTCCTCGAACCATTCGAGGCTGGCCTGCGCGGCGCGCTGCGTCGAGGCGACGACGGGGCGGCGGTTCGTCTCGTAGGTCGCGAGCGCCGTCGCGGTATCGGGTTCGGTCGCGAGTGAGGCCGCGAGGGCTGCCGAGTCCTCCATGGCGAGTTTCGTGCCGGAGCCGATCGAGAAGTGCGCGGTGTGGGCGGCGTCGCCGAGCAGGACGATGTTGTCGGCCGTCCAGGTCCGGCAGGTGACGGTGGTGAACCGGGTCCAGCCGGTTCCCTTGTCCCACAGGCGTTGGCCGTCGAGCCGGTCGGCGAAGATCTTCTCGAGGTCGGCGATCGTCGGTGTCGCGCGGTCGTGGACGTCGGTGTGCATCTCGACGATGACGGTGGAGCCCGCGCCGTACGGGTAGGCGTGGAGTTGCATGACGCCGTGGTCGGTGGCGCGGATGTCGAAGGTGAAGGCGTCGAAGCGGTGGTCGGTGCCGAGCCAGATGTAGGTGCAGTGGCGCCGGTCGAGGTGGGGCTGGAAGTGGTCGGCGAGCGCGGTGCGGGTGGCGGAGCGGGCTCCGTCGGCGGCGACGACGAGGTCGTATTCCTCTCGGAGCCGGTCCAGGGGCGGGGCGGTGGTCGCGTATTGGAGCGAGGCGCCGCGTCGTCGTGCGGTGTCGGCGAGGATGTCGAGGAGGTCGACGCGGCCCATCGCGGCGAAGGCGTGGCCGGTGGAGGTGATAGCCGTCCCGTCGACGTCGACAGATGGTCGATAGTGGATGTCGATGTCCCGCCAGTGGACGAAGGCCTCCGTCATGCGCCGGTGGACTTCGGGGTCGGCGGTGGCGATCTGCTCGAGGGTCTCGTCGGAGAAGACGACTCCGAAGCCGTAGGTGTCGGCGGCCTGGTTGCGTTCGAAGACGGTGACGTCGGCGTCCGGGTCGTCGCGTCGTAGTAGTCCGGCGAGGTAGAGGCCGCCTGGGCCGCCCCCGATGATGGCGGTGCGCATTCGGGACCTTTCTGAGTGTCCGGCGTTTCCAGTATGGTGCATTCATGACGACCGTCAAGACTGGCGAAGGACGTTTCGGTGGGCGGACTGTCGTGATCACCGGTGGCGCGGGCGGAATCGGCGCGGCCGTCGCGGCGGGTTTCGCGGCCGAGGGCGCCCGGGTGGTCACCTTGGATCTGGCCGGTGCCGATGTGGACGTCGACGTCTCGGACGCGGACGCGGTGGTCGCGGCCGTCTCGAGCGCGTTCGGTGAGCGTGGGCGGAACGTGTTGGTGACGTTGGCGGGCGGTTCGTTGGGAACTCCGCGGGGGCTGACGGAGGCTTCGGTCGCCGATGTCGACGCGGTGATCGACGTGAACGTCAAGGGGACGTTGCACGCGTGCCGGGCCGCGGTGCCGTTCCTGGCGGAGGGGTCGGCGATCGTGACGTGCGGGTCGATCGGGGCGCGGCAGCCGTCGCCGGTGACGGGGGTGGCGTACGCGGCGGCGAAGGCCGCGGTCGGCGGGCTGACGCGGAAGCTGGCGGCCGAGCTCGGTCCGAGTGGGGTGCGGGTGAACGCGGTGGCGCCGGGTCTGGTGTTGACGGACCGGTTGCGCGGGATGTTCGACGCGATGCCGCTTGTGGAGCGGCAGAGCGTGTTGGACGGGATCGCGTTGCGGCGGCTACCGGGGTTGGCCGAGGTCGTCGATCCGGTCCTCTTCCTCGCTTCGGACGGCGCGAGTTACATCACCGGTGTCACGTTGGATGTCAACGGTGGGCGGTTCATGCCGTTGTGAGGGCGTTTCGCGGGGGCGGAACTGCTGGTCGAGGCGTCGAGCGTAGGACAGCGCCTGTGGTGTGTCGCAGTCGAACCAGGGTGGGACGTCGGAATCCCACCAGGACAGGGCCGTGGTGGTCAGGCCGCCGAGGAGGTCCCGCATCGAGGCCCCGGGGGCGATCCGGGATCCGGCTCGTCGCAAGGATTCGTGACGCCAGACGCCGCAGAGCCATTGTTGGCGCCCGCGCGGGTCGATGAGGATGGCGCCGTCGACGGCATGGTCGGCGGCGTCGACGAGGGCGTTGATGACGTCGGTGGTGAGGAACGGAAGGTCGACCGCGAGGACCGCGACGAACGGCACCGACGCGGGAATGTGGCGCAGCCCGGCGATGGTGGCGTAGGCGGGGCCGGAGCGGGGCGGCTTTTCGGCGGTGACGATGACGCCGGGGTGGACGACGTCGCCGACGGCGACACGAGGTTGGGCGTCGGGGAGGGCCCGTAGTACCCGGTCGATGAGTGTGTGCCCGCCGACGCGCAGGCCCGCTTTCGGGACGCCGCCCATGCGGGTCGCGTGGCCGCCCGCGAGAATCACCGCCGCATGCCGTTCCATCACACTATCGACTGTAGATGTCGTCGTGCCGTGCGGCAAGCGGTTCGTTCGGTGACGGGTGACGCGTGGGGTGGCGATCCCCCGTCTCGAGTCTGATCGGAGTTCGAACGACCCCGGGGGTCCCCCTCCCCTCCCCCCACCCCCTGATTATTGCTCTCTATAGGACATCGACCGTCCGGATCTCTGTTGCGTCGGCTGTCCGCTTGTGACATGAATGCGTGATGATGGACTACGACCCGATGGACTCGTTTCGCGCCGACACCGCCGCCGAGTACGACGACAGCCTGCGCGGAGACGAGGAATCCACAGTGGCGTTCCTCGCGGAGCTGGCACGCGGTGGACCGGCGCTCGAGCTCGCGATCGGCACCGGACGGATCGCGCTGCCGCTCGTCGAGCGCGGCATCCCCGTCACCGGCATCGATCTCTCCCCCGAGATGGTGGAGCGCCTGCGCGCCAAGCCGGGTGGGGCGGACCTGCCGGTCACGATGGGCGATTTCGCCGAGGTCGGTGTCTCGGGTGACTTCGAGCTGATCTACCTGGTGTTCAACACCTTGTTCAATCTCCTCACGCAGGACGACCAGGTTCGGTGCTTCGAGAATGTGGCGCGGCGTCTTCGGCCGGGCGGACGGTTCGTGGTCGAGGCTTTCGTCCCCACGTACCTGCATCGGCTTCGTGACGATCAGTACGTCGACGCCGAGCGGATACGGATGGGAGAGGTGCGGCTCGACGTGGGCCGTCACGACCCGGTCGAGCAGCGGCTCGACGAGACGCACGTGTCGCTGACGGCCGGCGGTGTCCGGCTGTTCCCGATCGTGTGTCGTTACGCGTGGCCGAGCGAGCTCGACCTGATGGCGCGGATCGCGGGGCTTCGGCTTGTCGAGCGGTGGGGTGGCTGGCGTCGCGAGCCTTTCACGGGCGCCAGCCGCAACTGCGTCTCCGTCTACGCCTTCTGAGTCGGTGGGCGGCGGGTGGGCGGTGAGCGGGACGGGAGATAGCGTCGAGGAATGGGAAGAGTCAGTGATCGGCGTCGAGTACTACGGTTCAAGGACGGGGTGAGCGGGTACCGGCCCGACACCCTGGCCGTCGAGGAGCCGTTGGAGATCCAGCTTGGTGGCGAACCGTTCTCGGTGACGATGCGCACCCCCGGCGACGACGTCGACCTGGCGTTGGGTTTCCTTTTCAGCGAGGGTGTCGTGGCTCGCGCCACGGACGTCGCCGGGGCGAAGCACTGCACCGACTCGGATTTGAACGTGCTCGACGTGACTCTGCGCATCCCGGCTCCCGAGGCGGGCAGGCGCTTCACCGTGTCGAGCGCCTGCGGCGCGTGCGGAACCTCCAGTATGGATGAGTTGGTCGGGCGGATCTCTCCCGAGGTGCGGCGGGGTCTCGCCGGTGACGGGCTCGTCCTCGATTCGGGGCTGGTCCTGGATCTGCCGAATCGGCTCAGAGCCGCGCAGAAGCTGTTCGATCGGACGGGGGCCGTGCACGCGGCGGGCCTGTTCGACACGGACGGGACTCTCCATTGTGTTAGGGAGGACGTGGGTCGACACAACGCGGTCGACAAGATCCTCGGTTGGGCGTGGCGATCGGGCGGGTTGCCGCTGACGGGGCGGGTGCTCGCCGTCAGCGGCCGGATCGGTGCCGAGATCGTGCACAAGGCCGCGGCCGGCGGTGTCGCCGCGATCGTGGCGGTGTCCGCTCCGACGACGCTCGCCGTCGATCTGGCGAAGAGCTGGAACATGACCCTCATCGGTTTCACCCGCACCGCCTCATTCAATGTCTACAGTGGCGCGGAGCGGGTGCGGGACTGACCCGGGTCGGCGGCTGTGGGCGCCGTGTGGCGCCGCGGTTCGGGGCGGCGCCTTCGAGGGCGACGCGCGGATGGCCGGGGCTCCGGTGGGCGCGCCATCGCGCGGCGCTCCAACTTCGGCATGGAACTCGACGGGAGGCCCGCCGCGAGCGCGCGTGACATGGTGATGGCGAGTTCGCAGTCGGGGTCGGCGCTGACGGCGCGTTCGGCGGCTTCGTTGGCGATGACGCCGTTTCCGGCTCGCCACGCGGCGTACGCGAGTAGTGCGGCGGGCATGGCGGAGTACGGCGGGTCGAGGTGTCGCAGCATCCACAGCCACAGGTCGACGGTGTCGGCTCGGGGTTCGTTGTCGATGAACGCGATGGCGTCGGCGGAGACCTCGGAGTCGGTGAGGGCCACCGCGAGGGTCGCGATGTGGTCCGGTGGGGGGAGGTGTTTGGTTTCGCGGAGTGCGATGAGCGTCGACGTGGCTTCGGCGCGGAGGATCATCCGCTGTGGGAGGAGGCCGTCGTCGGCGGCCAGGTCGGCTTCGACACGACGAATGGCGGTGGTGGCCGCGTCGCGCCGGGACGGGTCGACGGGGGCGAATGCGGCTATGACGGCGTCTCGGTCGGGGAGTGCCTGTGCTCCCGCGAGTGTGAAGGCGGCCGCGATGGCGGGGTCGCCGGAGACGGAGGTGCCTTCGGGTGGGCAGCAGGATGGGCGTTGGCACAGGTAGGACCAGAATCGGTCGTCGGTGACGCGGATGGCGTCGATGATGTCGACGTTCTCGGCGGCGAGGATGGAGCGGACGTGGTCGACGCAGCGGGTGACGCGTTGGGGTGAGCCGAAGCCGACGAGGACTGCGGCGTTGAGGCCGTGTTGGCGGACGATGTCGTCGGTGATTCCGATGGTGTCGGCCGGGTCGTCCACGGTGGGCAGTGCGGCGCAGGCGGTGACGGCGATGAGTCGGTCGGAGAGGCCGACGAGGACGACGGCGTTGTGGGGTACGTATCCGACGAGGTAGGGGATCGCCGCGACGAGTTCCTGTGGGCTGTCGAGGGTGATGTCGGGTGTGCTGGTGTCGATGGTTGTGGTGTTCATGCGACCACTGTGCGCTGCGGCGGTGGTGGGCGCCAGTCTCGTCGGCGGGGCCTGTGGATAACTCACCTATTGTGGAAAACCCACAGTGGACAGGAATGTGCGGCTGGCCGGACAGTGGGTCCCCCGAGGTATCGGTAAAGCTTGTCAACGATTCCCGTCACGCGCCCCAGATCATTGGTATCTGCACATAATTGGAATTGTCGGGCAGCGCGGGATGGCGCCAATTCGACAAACTTCCGCTTTATCGATCGGAGCCGAAGCGCGTTTTCGCCGATGGTGCCGACATTGGACGTCGTGGCAAGCGCTACCCAAAGCACCGAGCGTTGATTGGCGCATTCATACGTCTACAGATCTGGATATTAATGGGGAAGAGAAGATACGCCGGACAGAAAGCGGACCCAAAAAATAGGCCCGCCCCGGCGGCACGGGGGAACGGCCGGGGCGGGGGGACTCGGGTTCAACACGGAAAAGAACCGGAGTCGGGCCGCGAGCTCCACGGGAGGAGAGCCGCTGGCCTTTTCACCATGGTGTGAGTCGAAGTGTAGCCGACCGGCGCAATGCATGGGAACCCTGGGCGCCCAACTTTCACGGGATTTCGTGAAATACCAACGAGTTGGCGCACTCTTAGCGGAAGATTCGTTGCCTCGACGGGCTTTTCGGGGGCGGAAACACGTCAGTAGCGACATGAACCGGCAAGTCAAACGGGTCGCGCTCAGTCGGCGGCTTGGCGTTCATCCGCCATTGGGTCGCGCCGTTTCTGCCGAACCGGGTTGTTCGCGGCATCCGCGCGTTTGATCGCGTCACGCCGCGCCAACCGGGCGGTCTGATAGCTCTCGTGCACTTCCTTGCGAAGCTGTTTCTTATGCTGCGCGTACCAGCTGGTAAGCGCGATTCCGATGATTCCGGCGATCATGAAGATCCAGCCGGTCGCGGACAGATCGAGCCATTCGACGTCCTGTTTGGCCTTGTCCGTGACGGCGAAAACCAGGAGCGCGCCGAACACCAGGAAAAAGATACTTCCGCCGAGTCCCATCGCCGTCTCCTTGACCTCATGGTGCTCACCGCCGCGACCGACCCACCGATCGGTGTCGACGTCTACGCGACAGCCTACCGGCGTTGCCAGGCAAGCGGTGTGCCGCGATCGGACAGTCCGTCGTGGTCGGGTCACAATGGTGGACATGAGCGAGCAGTGGCGATTCTGGATCGACCGTGGCGGCACCTTCACCGACGTCGTGGCCCGCGCACCCGGCGGCGCCATAGACACACTGAAGCTGCTCTCCGACAATCCCGAATCCTATGAGGATGCCGCGGTCGAGGGTGTTCGGCGCCTGCTCGGGCTCGACCCGTCCGAGGCCATCCCGACGGAGCGGGTGGCGTCCGTCCGAATGGGAACGACCGTCGCCACGAACGCGCTGCTCGAACGGCGCGGGGAACCCACGGTCTACGTCACCACCAGCGGATTCACCGACGCGCCGATCATCGGATACCAGAATCGTCCTCGTATCTTCGCTCGGGACATCGATCGTCCTTCTCCCCTGCACAGCGCCTCGGTCGCGGCGGTCGAACGCCTCGACGCCGACGGGAACGTCCTCGTCCCGCTCGACACCGACGCCATCCGCGCCTCGCTCGAACTCGCCTGGGAACAGGGATATCGGGCCGTGGCGGTCTGCCTCATGCACGCGTTTCGCAACGACGCGCACGAGCGCGCGATCGGGGATGTCGCGCGGCGCATAGGGTTCCCGCAGATCTCCCTCTCCAGTGAGGTCTCTCCGCTGATGCGGCTCGTCAAGAGGGGCGATACCACCATCGTGGACGCCTACCTGTCGCCGGTGCTGCGCCGCTACGTCGCCTCCGTCGCCGATCGATTGACGGGCATCCCCTTGGCGTTCATGCGATCGTCCGGCGGGCTGACGGACGCGGACACGTTCCGAGGGAAGGACGCGATCCTGTCGGGGCCCGCCGCCGGGGTCGTCGCGATGGCGCGCACCGCCGAGAACGCGGGAATCGATCACGTCATCGGTTTCGACATGGGCGGCACCTCCACCGACGTCTCCCGGTACGCGGGCGAGTTCGAGCGCCGCTTCGACGCCGAAGTCGCGGGGGTGCGGATCAGCGCGCCGATGATGCGCGTTCACACCGTCGCCGCCGGAGGCGGTTCCCTGTTGCGCTTCGACGGCTTCCGGTACCGCGTCGGTCCCGAGTCGGCCGGCGCCGTCCCCGGGCCGACGGCCTACGGGCGGGGCGGACCGCTGACCGTCACCGACGCCAATGTCATGCTCGGCCGGATTCAGGCCCGGCACTTTCCCACCGTCTTCGGAGAAGACGGTGGCTCTCCGCTGGACACGGAGGCGGTGGCCGACGGTTTCGCCGAGCTGGCGAGGCGCATCGACGACGGGCGCGGTCCGGAGGAGGTCGCTGAGGGCTTCCTCGCGATCGCCGTGTCCAACATGGCGGAGGCGATCAAACGCATCTCCGTCCGCGAGGGCCACGACCTCGATCCGTACACACTGGTCACCTTCGGGGGTGCCGCCGGGCAACACGCCTGCGCCGTCGCCGACTGGTTGAACATGCGGAACGTCCTCGTGCCACCGCTCGCGGGAGTGTTGTCCGCGTACGGCATGGGGCTGGCCGAGTTCACCGCGACCCGTGAACACGCCGTCGAGGCGCCCCTGACCGAAGCCGACGAACTCGACCGGATCGCCGACGAGCTCACCGCGGACGCCGCCGCCGAGCTGGGGGTGTCCTCGACGGACGCCACCATCGCGATTCGGGTCCTCGTCAAGTACACCGGCACCGACTCGACGATCCCCGTCGACCTCGACACACCGCAGCGGATGCGCGCCCAGTTCGAGCGCGACTACCGGGCCCGGTTCTCGTTCCTGATGCCGGAGCGGGATCTCATCGCCGAGGCCGTCACGGTCGAGGTGTCGGCGGGCGGCGGCGCGCACGCGGACACGACGGCCCGGGACGACGGCGGCACGCCCGCGCAGCCCGTCGACACCGTGCGGATGTACTGCGACGGCTGGCGGGACGTGCCGCTTTACCGCCGCGCCGACCTCGGGCCCGCGACCACGATCACCGGTCCCGCGATCGTCGCCGAGGACGGCGGCACCACCGTCGTCGACCCCGGCTGGAGCGCCGAGGTCACCACGACCGACCACATGCGACTGTCGCGGCACGTCGACACCGAACGCCGCGTCGCCTCCACGGCCGTCGATCCCGTGCGGCTCGAACTGTTCAACAACCTGTTCATGTCGATCGCCGAACAGATGGGGCACCGACTGCGCGGCACGGCGAGCTCCGTCAACATCAAGGAACGCCTCGACTTCTCGTGCGCGATCTTCGACAGGGACGGCAACCTCGTGGCGAACGCGCCGCACATTCCCGTCCACCTCGGTTCGATGAGCGACTCGATCAAGCAGGTCATCGCGGACCATCCGAACATGCGACCGGGCGATTCCTATGTGCTCAACGACCCGTACGCCGGTGGGACGCATCTGCCCGACATCACGGTCGTCACGCCGGCCTTCGACGAATCCGATCGCCCGCTGTTCTTCGTCGCGTCGCGCGGCCACCACGCCGACATCGGCGGCGTGACGCCCGGTTCGATGCCCGCGTTCAGCCGCACCCTCGACGAGGAGGGTGTGCGCATTCGCGCCCGGCTGCTCGCTCGAGACGGGGCGCTGCTCGCCGACGACACCCGCCGTGTCCTCACCGACGCGCCGTATCCCGCCCGGACCCCCGAGTCGAACCTGGCAGACCTGCGCGCCCAGATCGCCGCGAACGAGGCGGGCGTTGCGGGGCTGCGGGCGCTCATCGACCGCTACGGTATCGACGCTGTGATCGCCTACATGGGACACGTGCGCGAGAATGCGGAGGCCGCCGTCCGGTCCGCCATCGACCGGCTCCACGACGGCGCGTTCGAGTACACGATGGACGACGGTTCGGTGATCCGCGTCCGCGTCACCGTCGACCGGGAGAACCGCACCGCCGACATCGACTTCGGAGGGACGTCCCCGCAGCGCGCCGACAACTTCAACGCACCGACGTCCGTCGTGACAGCCGCCGTCCTGTACGTGTTCCGGACGCTCGTCGACGACGACATCCCGCTCAACGCCGGCTGTCTCGTGCCGCTGCGGATACACATCCCCGACGGCGCGATGCTGTCGCCGACGGCCCCCGCGGCGGTCGTCGCGGGCAACGTCGAGACCTCGCAGGCGGTCGTCGCCGCCCTGTACGGGGCACTCGGCGTCGCGGCCGAGAGCCCCGCGACGATGAACAACCTGACCTTCGGAAACGCTCGGCACCAGTACTACGAGACGGTCGCCAACGGCTCGGGCGCGACCGAGGCGGCCGACGGCGTCGACGTCGTCCAGACGCACATGACGAACTCGCGGATGACCGACCCGGAGGTCCTCGAGACGCGGTATCCGGTGCGCGTGGAGGAGTTCGCGATCCGGCGCGGCAGCGGCGGAACGGGGCGGCACCGCGGCGGCGACGGCGCGGTCCGACGGTTGTGGTTCGGCGAGCCGATGACGGTGTCGCTCCTGTCGGGCACGCGACTGCGGCACCCGTACGGGGCGGCCGGGGGCGGCGACGGCGACGTCGGTTCACAATGGATCGAACGCGCCGACGGCCGGATCACGCCGATGTCGGCGTGCGACAGTGTGGATGTCGACGGAGGCGACGTCCTCGTCCTGCACACTCCGGGCGGTGGCGGGCACGGATCGACACCGGACGCCTGATCGCGCGGCGCCGACGGGCCGGTATCGGCACGCCCGTCAGCCGATGAGGCATGATGACCGGGATGACCGGCACCTCAACACCCTCGGCCCACGCCGAGCCCGCGCGGCGCGGCGCGCCCGACGCGCCGTCCATGACGGATCCGATCGTGGGAACGTTCTCCCAGGCGATCGGCGGTCCGCTCGGACGACACGCGGTCAACCCACCACGCCGTCGCTTCTGGATTCCGCCGCGTGTGATCCTGCTGTCGGCGATCCTCATGTTCGCCGCCGCGTGGCTCCAGAAGTACCCGTGCGCCGAAGGCGCCTGGATCGACCACATGCAGTACACGCAGTTCTGTTACTCCGACATCCGAGCGTTGTGGGGCGCGGAGCACCTCGATCGCGGGGCCATCCCGTACTTCGAGTACCCCGTCGAGTATCCGGTGCTCACCGGTGTCCTCATGGGAGCGCTCGGGCTGCCGTCGTACTACCTGCTCGGCGCGGCCGGTGGGACGCTGTACTGGCATCTCACCGCGATCGTCATGTTCATGTTCGGGCTCGGCGGCGTCGCGGCCATGTACCGCCTGCGCCCGACCCGTCCGTGGGACGCGATGATGCTCGCCGTCGCGCCGACGATGGTGTTCACGGCGCTCGTCAACTGGGACCTCATGCCCGCCGCGTTGACGCTGTTCTTCCTGCTGGCGTGGTCGCGTGGAAAGCCGGTCGCCGCCGGTCTGCTGTTCGGCGTCGCGATTGCGGCGAAGTTCTACCCGCTGCTGATCGCCGGTCCCCTACTGGTGTTGGCGTTCCGGCATCGACGGCTCGGACCCGCGATGTTGACGACGGCGATCGCGGCCGGAACGTGGCTCGCGATCAATCTGCCGTTCATCCTGTTCGCGCGCGACGGCTGGTTGCGGTTCTTCGAACTGAACTCGGAACGCCCGATCGACTGGGGCACCCTCTGGTACGTGCTGCGGCACTTCACGACCGACGACGCCGGTTCCCCGATCCCCTGGGGCGAGGCGGGTCTGGTCAACCTCGCGTACCTGTTGCTGTTCGTCGTCGCGTGCGCGGCGATCGCGGGCCTCGGGCTGTTCGCGAACACGCCGCCTCGCCTGGCGCAGTTGGTCTTCCTGGTGGTGGCGGCGTTCCTGTTGTCGGGGAAGGTCTGGTCGCAGCAGTACGTGCTGTGGCTGATTCCGCTGGCCGTGCTGGCGCGCCCGAAATGGCGGGCGTTCCTCATGTGGCAGGTCGGCGAACTGTGCTACTTCTTCGCGTTCTACGGGGTCCTGTTGCGCGCCAGCGGTGAGACGGGGGTGCCGGAGTGGGTGTTCATCACCGCGTCGTTGGCGCGGATGATCACGCTCGCGGTGCTGTGCGGTCTGGTCGTGCGGGAGATCCTCGATCCATCACTCGACGTGGTGCGCGACGAGTACGGGCGCGACCCGGACGGTTTGCTGTTCGCGGAGGTCCCGCGCGTCTCGGCGGCGGCCAGAACGGCATGACACAGGGGACGGACACAGTGTCCGTCCCCTGTACATGGTCGATCAAAGGGTGAAGATGACGACGGCGCCGAGATCGGTCACGGTGACCGTCGGGTCGGTGCGGGGCAGGTCGAGAACGTGCTCCCACGGCGTGCCTTCGAGACGGTCGACCACGACCACGACCGACGCAATCCCGGCCTCGCGCAACGCCGCGATACTCGACGCGGACGGGAACGACAGGGCGTCGAAGCGAATCTGTTCCTGAGCGGTCGGAACGAAACCCGCCGCGCCGTTGACCATGCGCGGGAAGCCGTCGACGCTCCAGAACTGGACGGTCGGATCGTTGCCGCCGTCGGACGGCAGCACGAGGATCGGCTGGTCGACGTCGGCGAGCCGGACGGGCGCCTCGGGCGCGGTCGGGACCTCGGCCGAGGACACGCCCTCCGCGAGGACGAGCAGCATCGGCAGGAACAACGCGGCCCGCATCGGCGCGGGGACCCGCAGTCGCCAGCGCGGATCGACGCGACTCTCGGCCGCGTATCCGTCCATACGGGACGCAAGGTGGCTGAGCGTTCCCGCCGTCAACAGGCACAACAGGAGCGTCGTGTAGACGACGAGGCGGCCCGGGGTGCGGAGACCGTCGAACCCCGGCAGGTACTGGAACAGCAGGGCGTAGCCCCATTCGCCGTCGTCGAGGAAGTTCGTGCCGAGCGCGAGGATGACGCTGACGGCGATGCCGACGGCGATGAACACGCGTTGACGGCGGCTCCAGACCGACCAGACCAGGCCCGCGACGGCGAGCGCGATCAGCGTGAATCCGAGGAGGAGGGTCGTCTCGGGTGGCCAGAGGAGGCCTTCTCGGGCGGGTGCGTGCGCGTCGCCCCAGAGGGTGGATTCTCCTGGGCTGATGAGGAAGCTCGCCCAGGTCGGTGAGAAGTAGTCGACGTAGTCGAGGCTGCGGACGGCTTCGGGGTGGTCGGCGATGGCGCGGAAGTAGGGGACGGCGAGGGCGAGGCTGACTCCGGCGAAGAAGACCATGCCTCCGGCGTCGGCGGCGAGGACCCAGCGGGGGACGCTGGGGCGGCCCTTGACGAGCCAGCAGATTCCGGCGACGAGCGTCGTCCCGGCGAGGAAGTATCCGAAGGGGACGCCCATGCCGAAGCCGATGGTGACCTGCCAGGTGGCGACGATCCAACCCGCGATGACCCAGCCGGGGCGGGTGCGGTTCGCGCGGTAGCCGCGGGTGAGGGACCAGCCGTGGCCGCGCGCGAGCATCGCCAGGGCCAGCGCGATTCCGCCGACCGACAGGACCTGGAGGTGTCCGGCCTGGGCGAGTTTCCATGGGGCGTAGGCGAAGGCCGCGGCGGCGACGGCGCTGCCGGCGGTGCGCGCGCCGAGCTGCCGCATGAGCGCGTAGCAGGCGAAGAAGGCGAGGGCGAAGGTCGCGACGTAGAGGAGGTTGTATCGCAGGAGGGCGGCCTCGTGGCCGCCGCCGATGAGCGACGCGGGCGCGTAGCCGAGGAAGGTGTCGGTGAAGGCGTAACTGTTGACGTCGGGGTAGAAGCCGTTGGTGTCCCACAGTCCGATCGGGTTGTTCCAGATCGCGTGGCCGCTCCAGGCGAGCAGGTAGGTGATGAGGAGCGGGTCGCCGAGGTCGTGGGGGATGGTCTCGGTCGGGTCGGCGAGGACGGGCCAGGTCATGGCGACGGCGAGTAGGACGCTGACGGCGGCGGCGATGAACCATTCGTGGCGGACGACGCGCATGGTCGCGACGCGTGCCGCGGCGAGACGGCCCACCGGCGGTGGTGGTTCGGGGTCGGATTCGTCGGCGGATTCGGCGAAGCGCCGCCACCTGTCGGCGTCGGGTTCGACGTCGGTGCCGGGTTCGTCGTCGGTCGTGTTCGTCGTCGGCGCGCCGGCCTGGTCGGAGGACGAGTCGGCCGCGTCGGCCGGTTCGGTCTGGGTCGGGATCTCGGTGGCGTCGTCTGGCGCGGAATCGCCGAGGCTGGCGGCGATGCCACCCGCGGGGGTCGAACTCATGGGGTCAGCTGCTTTCGGATGAGTGCGATGTCAGCGGCCTGTGCCGACGCGGGCCCTGGGGTTTCGACGATGGCGGGGCAGTCCGCCGCGGCGATGACGTCGGCGATCACCTCGGCGCCGATGTTGCCGTTACCGAGGTTGGCGTGGCGGTCGCGACCGGAGCCGAGCACGTCACGGGAGTCGTTGGCGTGCACGAGGTCGATGCGTCCGGTGATGGCTCGCGCGCGGTCGACGATCGTGGTCAGGTCCTCGCCCGCCGCGAAGGCGTGGCAGGTGTCGAGGCAGAAGCCGGGTTCGAACTCGCCGATGACGTCCCACAGTCGAGCCAGGTCGTCCAAGTGCCGGGCGCACGAGCGGTCGCCTCCGGCGGTGTTCTCGATGAGGATGGGGACGTCGAGGCCGCCTTCGTCGCGGGCGTACAGGAACGCCTTGCGCCAATTGTCGAAGCCGACGGTGAGGTCGGTGCCCTCCGTGACGTGCCCACCGTGGACGATGAGGCCGCTGGCGCCGACGGTGGCGGCGGCCTTCGCGTGCTGCACCATGAGGCGTCGGCTGGGGACCCGGATGCGGTTGTTCGGTGAGGCGACGTTTATGACATAGGGAGAGTGGATGAAGATCTCGATGTCGCTGGCATGCAACTTGTCGGCGTCGGGCCGGGGCACCGGTTTCTTCCAGCCTTGTGGATCGGCGAGGAAGAATTGAACGGCGTCGGCTTCGCGTTGCGTGGCCTCGCCGATCGGGTCGGTCGCGTCCACGTGGGATCCGATTCGCATGCCTGGCAGACTACCCGTGTACCGCATGGAGCGGCCCGAACAGCGCCCGCGTCGACGATGCCGATTCGAACTCGATGGGCGGAATCGGCGTTACCGATGCCCGGGAGCGTCGTTAACACAATGAAGATGTACTTGACTGAAGGCTCATGCGAGCGATACAACGGGAACAGACAACGGTCGATGCCGTGGTCGACGCACCGTAGCGGTCGGTGGTCGCGGTATCGGTCGAATGACGACATGAGGTAGTGCCGTTATCTCAGGTCGGTGACGCGAGGACGAGAACGCCATTCGTCGGGCGAGAGATCGCCGAGGAATGCCGTCGACACCAGGTGATCCAATGATCGTCGCTCGTCCCGCCGCCGATCCGCGGGTATCGGAACGGCCTTTCCGGCACGACGGCGAGAGCCGCCGTGCTTTCCGTGCTCTCCCGTTAACGCGGGGCCACACCCGTAGAAGTAGGAGAACCTTTCATGCGCGCATCTGGAGCCGACCGTCGGCGGCCCAGCCCGTACCCTCGGCCGGTGGTCGCGGAGGCGGCCCGAACGGCCCCGAAGCGGTCGTCCGTGAAGCGTCGGCGTCTGGCGGTGGGCGCGGCCGCCGTGGCCATCGCGGCCGCGGTGTCCGCCGGCTACCTGTCATCCAGCACCGCATACGCCGAGGGTGACGAGAACACGGTCACCTTCAACGGCGACTGTGGTCTGCTCGGCGCCGGCATCATTCAGAAGTCGACGCCAGACAAGTCCGAGTTGGAGATCGTCGAAGGCACCGAGGTCACCTTCGTCAACAACCTGAGCTCCGACGGAACGCTGCTCATCGGCAAGAAGAGCATCGAGCTGGAGGAGGGCGACGCGTACACGGTCACGCTCAAGAACTCCAGCGAAGCCGTCCTGGCGCCGGACTGCCCGATCAACCGCCCGGAAAAGGCGGAGAAGGCCACGATCACGGTCACGGCGGCCCCGGTCACCGAGACGCCCGGCGATTCCGACCCGGCGAACCCTCCGCCCGGTGACTCCACACCCGACGATCCCGCGGACGGCGAGGTCGGCGTTCCCGACGACGGCGAAGCCCCGTTGAAGGACAAGGACCCGGTCGCCGCGGACAAGGTCCCGGACCCGAACGCGGAGGACGGCGACGACACCGAGGGAACCGACACCGTCGTCGGCGACCCGACCGGCGACGACGCCGGAACGACGCCCGCCGGTGACGTCGAGGCCGTCGACACCAGCACCGTCCAACAGGGATCCTCGGGCGTGCTCGCGATCTTGGCGACGGTGTGCCTCGTGGGGGTCGGCGTCGCAGCCGCCCGCACCATGGTCGGCACCCGCGCGGCCGCACGCGCCTGACGCCGTCGGCGCACGTTCCACTCGCTCAACACGAGGGCGGGCCCCACATCGGGGCCCGCCCTCGTGGCGTCACGACCCGGTTCGGAACGGCCTAGTTCCGACGATCTCGGTTCACGACCCGGCGCTCCATCACACGTCGCCAGGTTCCGGGCCGGTTCCCCGGCTCGACCGCGCGTGCCGAAGCCTCCACGTTCCGCGGCACGCCACGAGCCCGGAAGCCGCAACCTCTGGTTGGCAACGCACCACACCGTGCTCTAACCTGAACGCACGTTAAGTCGATGGCAGGGAAGTGGACATCAGTGGATACCCAGGATCTGACTGCTCGTATCAGCGCTGGCGGCGCGCAGAAGTACCACGACGCCAACGCCGCGAAGGGCAAGCTCTTCGCGCGGGAACGCATCGCCCGCCTCGTGGACAAGGACTCCTTCGTCGAGGACGGGCATTACGCGAACGCGCTGGCCGACGGCCTTCCCGCCGACGGCGTGATCACCGGTACCGCGCGCATCGACGGCCGCCCGGTGTGTCTGCTGGCCAACGACTCCACCGTCAAGGCCGGTTCGTGGGGCGCCCGCACCGTAGAGAAGATGATCCGCATTACCGAGAAGGCCTACGCCACGAGCGTGCCGATGGTGTACCTCGTGGACTCCGCCGGTGCCCGTATCACCGACCAGGTCGACCTCTTCCCCGGGCCGCGCGGAGCCGGTCGCGTCTTCTACAACCAGGTCCGCGCCTCCGGCTCGATCCCGCAGGTGTGCGCCCTGTTCGGTCCGAGTGCCGCCGGCGGCGCCTACATTCCGGCGTTCTGCGACGTCGTCGCGATGGTCGACAAGAACGCCTCGATGTACCTCGGCAGCGACCGGATGGTCGAGATGGTCACCGGCGAGAAGACCACGTTGGAGGCCATGGGCGGCGCGAAGGTGCACTGCACCGAGTCCGGCGTCGGCCACTTCCTGTGCGCCGACGAGGACGAGGCGCTCGGCGTCGTGCGGCGGTACCTGTCCTTCCTGCCCGGTAACTGGACGCAGGAGCCGCCCGTCGCCGAGCCGAAGCCGGCCCCCGACGTCGACCTGCGCGCGATGGTCCCCGAGAGTGAGCGCCGCGCGTTCGACATGCGCAAGTACGTCAAGGGCATCCTCGACGACGGCGACTTCTTCGAAGTCCACGCCCGTTGGGCGAAGGAACTGACCGTCGGCTTCGGACGGTTGAACGGCAAGCCGATCGGCGTCGTCGCGAACAACTCGATGTTCAAGGGCGGCGTCCTGTTCGTCGACTCCTCCGACAAGGCCGCGCGCTTCGTGCAGCTGTGCGACGCGTTCAACGTGCCGCTGCTGTTCCTCGCGGACGTGCCCGGGTTCATGGTCGGCAGCGCCGTCGAGAAACAGGGAATCATCCGACACGGCGCGAAGATGGTCTCGGCGATCTCGGAGGCGACCGTCCCGAAGATCTGCGTCGTCGTGCGCAAGGCGTACGGCGCGGGTCTGTACGCGATGGCGGGCCCCGGTTTCGGACCGGACGCCACGATCGCCCTGCCGACGGCCAAGATCGCCGTCATGGGCGCCGACGCGGCCGTCAACGCCGTGTACGCCCGCAAGATCGCCGCGATCGAGGACGTCGAGGAGCGCGAGCGCTTCGTCGCCGACAAGCGTCGCGAGTACGAGGAGGACATCGACATCGTCCGGTTGGCGAGCGAGCTCGTCATCGACGACATCATCGAACCGGAGCGGCTGCGCGACGACCTGATCGCCCGGTACGCCGCCGCCGAGGGCAAGGACCGGACGTTCTCCCGTCGTCGGCACGGTGTCACCCCGGTTTAGTACCACTATGGAACATCGGTCACGCCCTTGTGGAATTCACGGGTTCGTTGATGACCGTTCGACGACCAAGAGGAAGGCACGATCATGGACTTTCGGCTGACCGAGGACGAGTCGGCCCTGCGCGAATCCATCGAGGATTTCGCGAGGGAGAGGATCGCCGGCGTCATCGGCGATCTGTACGAGAAGGGTGAGTTCCCGTACGAGCTCGTCGCGGAGCTCGGAAAGATGGGCATCTTCGGGGCGCCGTTCCCGGAGGAGCACGGGGGCGCCGGCGGCGACTTCTTCATGCTGTGTCTCGCGCTGGAGGAACTGGCGCGTGTCGACTCGTCCGTCGCGATCACGGTGGAGGCGGCCGTGTCGCTCGGCGCGATGCCGATCTTCCGTTTCGGCACCGAGGAGCAGAAGCGGAGGTACCTGCCGCGTCTGACGCGCGGGCAGGCCCTGGCGGGCTTCGGCCTGACGGAGCCGGAGGGCGGATCGGACGCCGGTGCGACGAAGACGCGTGCCGTGCTCGACGGCGACGAGTGGGTCATCAACGGCGCCAAGTGCTTCATCACGAACGCCGGCACCGACATCACGGACCTGGTGACGGTCACCGCCGTCACGGGGACGTTGTCGGACGGCCGCCCCGAGATCTCGTCCATCATCGTCCCCAATGGAACTCCGGGGTTCACGGTCGGACGGAAGTACTCCAAGGTCGGCTGGTGCGCCTCCGACACCCGCGAGCTGTTCTTCGACGACTGCCGGGTGCCCGCGGCGAACCTGCTCGGTGAACGCGGCCGCGGATACGCACAGTTCCTGCGGATCCTCGACGAGGGGCGCATCGCCATCGCCGCGCTGTCGACGGGTCTGGCGCAGGGCTGCATCGACGAGTCGATCCGGTACTCGCATCAGCGCCACGCGTTCGGCCGCAACATCGGTGCCAATCAGGCGATCCAGTTCATGATCGCCGACATGGAGGTCCGGGCCCACACGTCGCGGCTGGCGTACTACGACGCGGCGGCCCGGATGCGCGCCGGCGAGCCGTTCAAGCGGCAGGCGTCCATCGCGAAACTGCACGCGTCGAACGCCGCCGTCGACAACGCGCGCGCGGCGACGCAGATCTTCGGCGGGTACGGCTTCATGAACGAGACGCCGGTCGCGAGGATGTGGCGGGACACGAAGATCCTCGAGATCGGGGAGGGCACGTCCGAGATCCAGCGGATGCTCATCGCCCGCGACCTCGGCGTCGGCTAAGGCACCCTTGGTTGGGCAAACGTGTCGCTTGGTTGGGCAAATGTCGAAATCAGGCGTGTTTTCACCATTTGCCCAACCAAGCGGAGATTTTGGCTAACCAAGCGGTTCCGATCTGGGACTCCGCGCCCGCAGCCAAACGACGACGGGTCGACCGGTCTCCCGGTCGGCCCGTCGTCGTCTCATTGCTTCGTCGTCTCAGTGCCTCAGCGAATCAGTGCGTCACTGCGTCACTGCGTCAGCGCCGATCCCACAGTTCGATCGCGGCGGCGATTTCCTCGGCGTCCGGAAGCTGCGGATACGGCCCGGCGGGAGCGAACCCGAACTCGGGCAGCCGCTGCGGGAAGTCGTCGCTCAACAGTGACGACCGGAACGCGTCGGCGGCGACCCTCGACGGCGACGGCAGCTCCGCTAGGACGAGCATCGGATAGTCGAGAGCGGGCACCGGCGGCGCCGGCTCGATGAACATCAGCGGTTCCTCGACGTCACCGGCGTTGTACGTCAGGACGTCGGGCAGGGACATGACGTCGTAGCCGTCGCGGTCGATCACGGGAGTGAAGGGGACGACCCCGACCGCGCCCCGCAGCACCGCCAGACTCACGGCGTCGTGGCGCGGATCGTTCAGCGCCAACGGGAGCTCCGAGAGCACCCCCGAGACCGTCGCCGATTCGGGCACTGCGATGCCGACGTCGGCCTCCGCGACCGAGTCGATCCGTTCGTCGAAGAAACCGGGGGCGTCGGCGAACGAGGACAGCCACGTCAGCGAGTTCGGAACCCACACGTCGAACGGGTCTACATCGGATATATCGGCGTCTCCGAGATCGAGTTCGATGCCGGCGTCATCGGCGAGTGCGGCAGCGGCCGACGCGGAATCGACCGCCGTCACATCCACGGATATGCATACGCCATCGACCGGTACACCGGCCGCGGACCAGTCCATCGCGTGATCGGTCAATACCCCGGCGATCGCCGGCTCGGCGGCCACGCGCAATGTGACGCTTTCCTGGCAGTCGCGTACATCGTCGATCGCGGATCCGAGCGCGACTCCGGCGATCGGTCCCAGGACGGCGAGCATCGCCACCCCGAGCCACGTTCGCCGAGCCCTGGGGGACAACCGGGCTGGCCTGCGATGTCTACGCGCCACGTCCCGAGTGTAAACGAATTGATGCGCTTCGAGTTCTCGATTCGTCGCTCGATCGCTCGAACGACGGGCCGATCAAGACCGGCGACGCCCGCGCCGCTTCGGCGGCGTGAGCAGGTCGGCGACGGCGTTCAGCGTCTCCGGAACGATCCGGAAGTACGCCCAGACGCCGCGCTTGTCGCGCTCGACGAGGCCCGCTTCCGTCAGGATCCGCAGGTGGTGGCTGATCGTCGGCTGAGACAGACCGAGCGGTTCGGTCAGCTCGCAGACGCAGGCCTCTCCGCCTTCCGTCGACTGAATCAGGCTGATCAAACGCAACCGGTTCGGATCGGCCAGCGCCTTGAGCACCCCGGCGATGCGTTCGGCATCACGGCGGGGCAACGGTTCACCCCCCACGGGTGACGCGGGGGTTGTCGTGTCGGCGATTACGCGTACCACGGCTTCATCCTCTCACCAGGACTATCGATTAGTATTTATATCACTACGGACGGTATGGGACTCTCAGTGAGGGGGCGAATCGAGGCGAAACGGAGGGACCTCGACGGTTCTACAGTTGCAGGTCAGAGCTGTCGAAGGCGTAACGATAGTGAAGCCCCGCTTGGCGAACGGCTTCCCCCGCTCCCCGATCGACGATCACCGCAACGCCCACCGGGCGAGCCCCGGCCTCGGTAAGTGCATCGACAGCTGTCAACACACTACTACCTGTCGTGGAGGTGTCCTCCACTGCCAATACATTCCGGCCCGCCACTTCGGGGCCTTCGATGCGGCGTTGCAGGCCGTGCGCCTTCCCCGCCTTCCGGACAACGAACGCGTCCAACGGGCGTGGCGAATGATGCAACATCGCCGTGGCCACCGGGTCGGCTCCCAAGGTCAGGCCGCCGACGGCATCAAAGTCCCAATCGGACACGAGCTCGCACATGACGCGTCCCATCAGCGGCGCGGCCTTGTGGTGCAAGGCAATCCGGCGAAGGTCCACGTAGTAATCGGCTTCCTTGCCGCTCGACAACACGACCCGGCCGCGCACGACGGCCAGCTCGTTGATGAGGGCGAGCAATTCCTCCCGGTCAGACACGAGAGCGAGCCTACGACACTCCGAACACCACATTACGAGCGGACTGTCATGTCTCCATTACAGAAATGTGGTCGGGGCCACAATTCATAGAAACCGGCCAATATTTCTCTGTTAATGGATATGGCCACGTGCCGAGATAGCCGAGGCCCGCTCGGCTATCCGGCTGAGAATACTGTGCGGAGTATGCCTGATCAGGGCCGTGATCACCTTGTAGTGGAGGGACGGGACACTCACGACCTTGCCGCGCCGCAGGTCCCGCATCGCCGTCTCCACGACCGCGTCGGAGTCCAACCACATCCACGACGGGATGTCGCTCGTCGGAATGTTGGCGCTCGCGTGGAACTCGGTGCGCACGAAACCCGGGCAGAACGCCATGACCCGCACGTTCTTCCGCCGCGCCAACGGCGCGATCGACTCGCTGAAGTTCGTCACCCAGGCCTTCGACGCGTTGTACGTCGAACCGGGCATGATCGGACCGAAGCCAGCCACAGAGGACACGTTGACGATGGAGCCCTGACCGCGCTCCATCATGGCCGGCAGAGCGGTCCGCGTCAGCCGGAGCACCGCCCGGACGTTCAGGTCGAGCAGCTTCTCCTCACGGTCCAGGCTCGCGCCGGTGAAGCCCTCCCCGAGCCCCATGCCCGCGTTGTTCACCAGGACGTCGACGTCCGTGACCGCTGCGCCGACCTCGGCGCACCCGTCGTCGGTGGTCAGGTCGGCGACGATCGTGCGAACGTCGACGCCGAACTCGTCCGCGATCCGGTTGGCCGTGGCCTCGAGCCGCTGTCTCGATCTGGCGACCAGCACGAGGTCACAACCCTCCGCCGCGAGAAAACGCGCGAACGAGAGGCCCATTCCCGCCGTTCCTCCGGTGATAAGCGCCTGGGTCACGGCTTCCGTCCTTTCACATCACTTACGCATTGAGGGGGAGGTTCGTCAGATGTCGAGGAACTGCGACGGCATGCCCGGCTTCGGCGTACGGAAGTACTCATTGGACTTCGGCAGGGCGAGCAGGATGACGATCGCGATGTAGAACAGAAGCGACAGGATCGCCGTCGTCAGCTGGACTCCGCTGAGCCAACCCGGAATCTCCAGAGAGGCCATCGCCTCGCGCAACGCCTCGGCGAGCTCCGGATCGCCGCTGGTGTCGACGGTCGCGTTGCCGCCCACCGGCAGACTCACCGCGCCACAGCAGATGCCCAGACCGGCGAAGACCCACGTCGTCACGCGAGCCCCGTTACGGCCCTTGAGGACGAACGGCGCGCAGATCGCGGTGCCGAGTGCCCACAATGCCGGGGTGAAGGCGATGATGTAGAGGAGCGCCAGGAGCAGCGCCACCATCGTGTCGAGCGCGGCCACCGTCTCGGCGTCCATGTTCAGGTCGGAGGTCTCGGCCCGGAGGGCGGAGACGATGCGCGACCCGACGAAGGCGCTGGCGATACCGCTGACGATGGTCAACACGGTGACGAGATAGGAGGCGACCGCGGCGACCGTCACCGTCATCGGACGGACCTTGTCGGACGGCGACGGAACGGAGTAGTCAGCGGACATGCTCGGCATCCTATCGGCTAGTCACTCCAGCGCTGCCCCCTGAGCCGATCGGAGCCACCCGAACGGCGACGTCCACTATCGCGTTCCGACTCCTCGACGCCTCACCGCCGTCCGACGACCGGAGCCTCGAACACTTGGAGCCGAGCATTCACGTGACGATCGAGAGTGGAAGCGACGATGGTGAATGTCCTGCTCACGAGTGCGCCCCCGGGAGCCGAAGCTCGACCGGGGGCACTATCATTCGAGTTGTCTAGAAACAAATGATTGGCCTGATGCTACCAGGAACGCATCCGGGGAGCCGCGCTGAAACCTCGTGAGTGCGGGAGATGACAACCTCTAACGTCTGCGGTCGCGTGTCCGTTGCCTCAACCGCCGAACTCACGCTATGGAGTAATTCAGCTTCATCCTGTTGCCCTTCAATGGCGTGAGCCGAAGGGCGGAACACGGTAGGCCCAAGGTGGACGTGCAGAGCGTCGACGTTCGCGGGAACAGACCAGGCGGATACCTCGATTCGAGGACACCCCTGCCCCACGTCCAAGACTGACTACACATGCCGCCCTAGCGTTGCTGTAACAAGCACGCCTGTGTGACCGACGCGATCGACAGCGACGGAAACCAGCCCACCCTGTGCCCGTCGTTGACGCCATCGCCGCGTCCACGGGTGCAGGGCTGGGCTCTCTCGGCCCTCTCCGCTCCGGAAACGAGGACGTCGGGGGCGGACGGCGGCGTCAGATGAGACCGGCTCGGCGGGCCGCCGTCATGGCGTGGAACCAGCGAGCGGTTTCACCGAGTGCCAGCAGGATGATGATGACGATGTCGACGACGAACAGCGCGACCATGAGGAACGTGAAGGTGTGGGCCTGCCAGGGCGCGTCGGCGTCGGCGGTCACGTAGATGCCGACGATGGACCCGGCGCAGCCGTTGAACGCCAGGAAGATCCCGTACATGACGAACGACGCGATCCGGGCCGCATTCCGTCCCCTGAGGACTCCGAGGGTGGCGGCGATGAACGACAGCGCGATCGTGAGGCAGAAGATGCTGAGGGTGATGAGGGTGCCGCGGGCCTCGGCGTCGAGCTCACCGAGATCCGTGAGGATCATCCCGCCGGAGAAGAGCGCGAGCGCGACGGTGAACACCATGAGCAGTCCGGCGA